>JAHHSW010000056.1 GCA_020024985.1 Anaeroplasmataceae bacterium
GTAGATACTGCTTCAATAGATTTAGTTGTTTACTATATGAGTGAATATAAGGCTATGAAGGATGTATTATTAATCTCATTTGGTGAATTTAATGGCTATGCTGAGGTAAATACCTTATTAGCTAAGCTAGGAATCAAGCTACCAGAGGCTGGAGCTATAAATGTAGATACAATATTAAATATCATATTTACAGGAAAGCTAAATGAGGTACTTGGAAGCCTAGAAATAAATAAGGATAATGTAAACGCAAGCATTAATTTAGATAAGCTAAATATGGATTTAGGCAAGCTATTAGAGATTACTAATAAAATAAGTGTAGTAATCAATAATAAGGACAATGGCTTTAGCTTAAGTATAGCTGAGCTATTTGGCTTAAATATGAATATAAGAGGAGCTAGTGTTGATGTAGTACCATTAGAGGTAGAATACATTAATCTAGATAATCTTATTAATTCAGTAATGTATATTACAAGCCTAATTAATAAGGAAAGCATTGCTATTAATGTTTCTGGTACAGCTAACCTTGGTAAGATTATGGGTATGACAAGAGATGTTAATGCTAAGCTTGAAATGAATTTAAATTTAGTATTAGTAAATCAAAAATACAATATTGAGACTCTTGTTACACTTAATGTATATAATACCCTACATGAAATTAGCTTTATATTAATAGATAATACTATTTATGTAAGCTATGGTAATATTAAGGTAATGATGACTACAACAGAAGCTAATGATTTAATAGCTGAGCTTAAGAGCCTACTTGGAATCAATGTTAATATTGATTTAACTTCAAATACAGCTAGTAAGGTATTTGATATTGTTAAGACAATTAAGCTAAATTCTAGCAGTGATTTAGAGCTTGATTTATCAGGTATTATAAATACAATTGGTAAGCTAAGCGCATCAATTATTGCAATAACTAATCAGGCTAAGGTAACTGGCTTAGATATTAAGCTTAAGAGTAGTGATATTTTAGATTTAGCTTGTGAGCTTACAAGGCTTGATAGCTATTCATTAGTAGCACCTGAGGGCAAGATGCTTACAAAGGATGATATTATTGGAATAGTTAAGATGGCTAAGGATAGCTTAGCTGTTTTAGGAAATAATAGCTTTAATGGTGAGGTTAGCCTTAGGGTTTATAAGGGTGGATTAATCTATGTAGGCTTCAATTTAACAATCAATTTACGTATCTATGATAATAATAGTATGGATTTAATGATTGAGGGCGTAATAGATGAATATGGTACTAATGGTAATATTAAGAATAATCATATAATTGAAATCAATTATGTAGCTAAGAATGCTACTAATGGTTATACAGATGATATGGTATTCATTGAGTATGGAAATAATCCACAGGCACCAGATAATAAGCTAAGAATGTATTTAAATGCAACTAATTTATTTGGTGTGGTTAATACCCTATCTGAGCTAATGGGAATTGATTTAGGCTTCCTTAATAAGGTAGATCCTAATGATATTACTAGTGCTAGGGGTAAGAGTATTACTGATATAATTTTAGATTTAATGGTTAAGAATAATAAGGAAATTATGGTAAGTGATATAATTTCATCATTAGACTATTTAGAAAATTGTCTTAATATGAAGTTTAATCAGTCTATAATTAACCCTAATATTCCAGCAGAGGATGTGGCTGATTTAGCTATAAGCCTTGATAGATTAAATAATAGTATTAGCTTAAGCGCTAGAAATATTTATTCAGAATATAGAAGCACTAAGAGAAATACTAGGGTTGATATTCAAAATGCAATTATAAGGCCAACTGACTATGTAATTCAGGCACCACAGGATTTAACTGGCTGGTACGATATTAATGATATTAATACTCTTGTAAAGGCTACTAGAAATACCTTAGGCTTTAAGGACTATAAGGTTCAGGGTGTAGTTACCCTACAGGCAATTGGTATTATTAATGTTAATATTCCAGTAGAGCTAGCTATTAGACATGATGCTACACATGGTATAAGCGTATATGCGCATTTAGATATGGCTGGTGTACCAAACCTTAATATCGCAGGTGTTACACTAAGCAAAAAGCAGGTTTATATTTATTATCAGGATGGATATGTATATTTAAATAGAAAAGAAGGCAAGAATGGTGATGGAGATTCATTTCAAATGAAGGTTACTCTTGAAACCTTTATGTCTGATATAGCTTACTATATACTAGACTACTGTATGAATATTGGACCAAAGATTATGGATTTAATTAATGCCCCTTCTAAGAACCCTGGCTATATGCCAGATGCAAGCAAGACTGTAACTAGATTCCAATCTAATGGTACAAGCTTTACACTTGGACTTCAAATGGGTGTAATTACAGGCAATAAGGACCTAGAGGAAATGGTATTTACAATTAATACCAAGGAGGTAGTTTCTAGTGAGGCTGATGGAGTAATCAATACAAAGAGAATTCTTTCAGGCATTAGTAGCTTCTCATTTGGAATGGTTGGAGCAATTAAGCTTCTAGCTAATGATTTATCAGTAACTAATATTGAGGCTGGTAGTGATGGCTATAATAGATTTACTGAGGTACTATTTGGCACAGCTAACACAACAGATCATGTTTTAGCTTATGCAAATAAGGTAACTGAGGCTGGTCAAAAGGTTGATGAAAGCTATAAGAACGGTAAGTTTGATGGCTTAGCAAGTCATACTATAACCTTTGATTATAATCATGATTACTTCCTAGATAAGACTATGAGCTCTCGCTTTAAGGGTCAAACAAATTCAGTTATTAGCTTCCCTAATATAGAGAATGTAATTAGCTATGAGGGTAAGAAATATGAGCTTACTGGCTGGTATTTAGAGGATACCTTAGAAACTCGCTTTGAGGGTAAGACTGTACCTGGTGAGAATATTACTCTATATGCTAAGTGGGAGCTTATGTATGATGTAACTATTAATAATGAATTTGGTGAGCCTATGGTAGTAGCCTTAAAGAAGGGCGAGTCTATTAATGAGCTTAATTCATTATTTACATTCATTAATGTAAATGGTGTAATGTATAAGTTCATGGGTTATTCATTAGAGGCAAACGGAGCTGCCCTAGGTAGTGATTTCGTTATGCCTGGAAATGATTTAGTATTATATGCGTTATGGCAAAAAATTGAATATAAGCTTTATGTTGATGATAGCTTTGTTACAGTGCTTGATATTAATAATAATTTACCAATTGAGGGCTTAGCTGGTAGGTATATGATTAGATTTAAGGATTATTATCTAGAATATAATTCAGATACTCTAACTCCTAAATTTATATTAAATTATTTAGCTGATTTAGCTACCTTAGATGGTACCTCATATAATATTTATATTGATAGCTATCAAAAGCTTGGTGGATATTATGAGATAGCATTTGATTATGCTTATGATAAATTTACAAAATATCCATTTGTAGGTGTACAAATACTTGATGGTAATAGCTATACATTACCTTTACCAAATGGCTTATATAATCATATGAGTATTAATTACTGGTTTGATTTAAATGGTAATGATTATTTAGATACAACTATTAATCAAATTACTAGTGATATAGTATTATATGCATACTACGCAACAAGCGAATATTTAATTTATAATTTTGTTGATAACCATATGGAGGTTAGTGGATTTACCTATAATGGTACTGAGTCAATTGATTTAGTATTCCCTAAGTATGTAAAGCATAATAATGAATATGTAATACTAGGGGCAATAGGTGAATTTAAGAATGGTGCTGATGTAACTAGTGCCTTCTATAAGGGTGGAAAGAGTACCTCAAGCTTAATTAGAAGTGTTTACTTTAACGATGGTATGATTAGTGTTGGAGGAAATGCATTTAAGAATAATGCAGCCCTAACAAAGGTATATTTCTCTGATACAATGACTACTGTAGCTAAGGATGCCTTCTACTATGATACAGGTAACTTTGGAACAGATGGTGGTAGAGCTACAAGCATTAGATTCTATACATCAAATACCTCAACCCTTAATACAACAGGCTGGGTTGCAACATGTAATTATGCGTGGGCCCAAAGCTTCTATAAGGAATATGGTAAGAGCTATGGCTGGAGTGGCTGGGAGTCAGGCGGAAAGATTGACTTAAGCAAGGCCTTCAATAAGTTTGATGGCACCCTAGAGAATATAGTTCATAGCCTATTCATAGCTTAATTAATGACAGTGGTAAATTTCTAATAATTTACCACTGTTTTGTTACTTAAAATTTCTTATTTATGATAAAATAGAATAAAGGGGGGGATTATGCTATGCCAAATTATGAAGAAATGCTAGAATTTGTTGAAAGGACCTTGAGGCAGGGTAATGCGATAAAGCCTAATAATCCATATCATGGCTTTAGAAGTAGATACCTTCATAGTGTAAGGGTCTATAGGTGGATGCAAAGAATAATAGATGATTTAGAGGTTGATAAGGAGGCCTGCTATATAGCGGCTATATTTCATGATGTAGGCTATTCTATTGAAAAGAAGAATCATGCCCTATATAGTGAGATGATTTTTAATAGATATGCAGAAACTCATAATTTCCCTAAGGAGCTTCAAAAAAAGGTTTCTAAAATGATTGCCCTACATTCTCATAAGGAGCTTTTAAATAATAAGGATACTATGCCTGAGCTTATTTTGCTAATGGAGGCAGATCTTTTAGATGAGGAGGGTGCCTTAGGAATAGCCTGGGATTTACTAGCTAAGGGTGCTAGAGGTACTGATGATTATAAGGAATGCATCGAGGCTATGAAAATACATTCTGGTCATATATTAAATCAGGACTATATGGTTACTAAAAGGGCTAAGATGTACTGGGAGCATAAGAAATCATTTGTTAGAGAATTTATAGGTGAGCTTGAAAGCGACCTATTTATGGAGGAAGAATAATGGAAGTATTTGAGGCAATTGAAAAGAGATTTTCATGTCGTGATTTTAAGGATGAAAGAATAAAAAGAGATGAGCTTAACAAGATATTAGAGGCAGGTAGGCTAGCACCTACTGCCTGTAATAATCAGCCTGAGCTTATTTATGTTGTTGAAAGCGAGGAGGGCTTAGAAAAGCTAAAAAAAGCTAGTAAATATACTTTTAATAGTAAAACTGTGCTAGTAGTATGCTATAATACCAATGCCTCATGGCATAGACGCTATGATATGAAGGACCATGGTAATATTGATGCGTCAATTGTTGCAGAAAATATGGTTTTAGAGGCTACAGCTTTAGGTATTGGCTCTTGCTATGTATGTGCATTAAAGCCAGATGCTTTAAAGGAGGAGCTAGAAATACCAGAGGAGTATGAGGTAGTATGTATGCTGCCACTTGGCTATCCTAAGGAGCTAAAGCCACATAATAGCCGTAAGCCACTAAAGGATATTATTATTTATAAGTAGGAGTTTTTATTTTATGAAGGTTAATGTAATTGGTGCTGGCCTTGCAGGATGCGAGGCTTGCTATTATTTATCTAAAAGAGGATATGAAATAAATTTATATGAGATGAGGCCAGAGAAGATGACCCCAGCTCATAAGACTAGTAAGTTTGGTGAGCTAGTATGCTCTAATTCCTTAAGAAGTGATTCACTAGAAAATGCCTGTGGTATTTTAAAGAAGGAAATGGAGATGCTAGATTCCTTAATTATTAAGATGGCTCGTGAGCATGCGGTTAGTGCAGGTGGTGCCTTAGCGGTTGATAGAGAGGGCTTTAGTGAGGCTATTACTGAGGTAATTAGATCCTTACCTAATGTAACTATTATTAATGGAGAGGTTTCTAGTATTGATACCGGGGTCCCTACAATTTTAGCAACTGGTCCCCTTACTAGTGATGCTTTATCTGAAAATATTAAGGAGCTATTTGGGCTTGATGATTTTTATTTCTTTGATGCTCAGGCTCCAATAATTTATGCGGATAGTATCAATTATGATATTGCTTATTTAAAGAGTAGATATGATAAGGGTGAGGCATCATATTATAACTGCCCTATGAATAAGGAGGAGTTTGACCGCTTTTATGAGGCCTTAATTACAGCTGAGGGTGTAGAGCCTCATGATTTTGAGCTTAAGGTATTTGAGGGCTGTATGCCAGTTGAGATTATGGCTAAGCGTGGACCTCAAACCCTAACCTTTGGTCCAATGAAGCCAGTTGGGCTTATGACACCTAAGGGTGAGAAGCCTTATGCGGTAGTACAGCTTCGTCAGGATGATGCTGCTAAGGAAATGTATAATTTAGTAGGCTTCCAAACTCATTTAAAATTCCCAGAGCAAAAGAGGGTATTTCAAATGATTCCAGGCCTTGAAAATGCTAGATTTGCTAAATATGGAAGAATGCATA
>JAHHSW010000057.1 GCA_020024985.1 Anaeroplasmataceae bacterium
GGTCTATCTAAATGATTTTCAATAATCTCACCAGTCATGGTGTCGCTTAAAACCTCACCATCACTACTAATAATGGTAATTCTTATATTAGAATCACTAGAATACATAATATTACATACCTCACTAGCATTACTACCATCATATAGCCTAGTAGCCATAGTAAGTGCATCATTTAAATTGCTTTTGACCCTCTCATTATTATTACTAATAATAAATGAGGTTGAAACCACCACCATTAATAATAATGATAAAAAGATAACAACAAAATTTATAATTATTAATCTTTTTCTCATTCCATCACCATATAGCCTACTCCATGAATGGTTTTAATGATACTACCATCTAAATCATTAAGCTTTTTTCTTATAGATTTAATATGCATATCAACCGTTCTACTTTCATATGCGTCCCTTAAAAGCATATCCCTGCTTACTGGCGTATTCTTATTCTTAACTAATATTAAAAGCATTTGAAATTCAATAGGGGTGAAATGAATTACCTCACCCTTATAGCTAATCTCATGCCTTTTAATATCAATTTGAATTCCTGATGCCGAAATAATATCAGGATTTCTCTTCTTATATCTTCTATACTTCGCATTTACCCTACTCATAAGCTCTAAAACATCAAAGGGCTTTTCAATATAATCATCAGCTCCTAAATCTAAGCCATCAATCTTATCTACTAGCATTCTTTTAGCTGATACAATGATTATATCAACATCATCATATTTACTATTCCTCCTTAAATCCTTTAAGACCTCAATACCATCCGTATCCGGAAGCATCATATCTAAAAGAATCATCTCAGGAGTCTTTTCCCTTAAGCCCTCATAAAAATCCTTAGCATTATAAAATGATTCAACTAAATAGCCCTCCTTGGATAATACCTTATTTATTATATAAGCTATATCCTTATCATCCTCTAAAGAGTAAATTAAATATTCCATACCTACCTCAGCCTATTTGCTTATCCTTATGATAGCCATTTTCTATATAGATGACCCATTCTGCAATATTAACTGCATGATCAGCTATACGTTCAATATATTTTACCACGAGAGTTGTATATATTGCAAACTCAGGCTTACACTTCTTAGCTCCTAAATCACTAATTAATTCATCTATTAACTTACTATAGCCCTCATCAATAGTATCATCTGAATCTATAATAACAAAGGCCATATCCATAGATCTATCTATAAAGGCCTTAATTGCGTCATGAACCATTCTTAGGGCTCCCTTAGCTAAATAAGATATTTCTCTTATTCTATTCCTATAGGTATTTTTAAGAAGCATCGCAAAGCTCATTATATCCTCTGCATGATCTCCTAGCCTCTCTAAATCCTCAACTAGCCTTAATATTCCACTAACCCTTCTTAAATCCTTAGAGAATGGTCTTTCTCTTAGCATTATATTAATGCATTCCTCCTCAATAGCCCTTTCCTGGCTATCTACAATATCATCATTTATCTCTCCATACTCCTTAGCCTGATCATAATTTAAATAGGCATCTAGGGCCTCATGTAAATTTTCCTCAACTAAGCTAGCCATTCTTAAAATCATCTCATTTAAGTAATCTAGCTCCTTATCTAAGCTCATTTTAACCAAACCTTCCTGTAATATAATCATAAACCCTTTTATCCTTAGGATTTTTAAATAGCTCTATAGTATCATTATATTCTACTACCTCTCCTAGCATAAAAAAGGCTGTTTTATCAGATATTCTTGCCGCCTGCTGCATATTATGAGTAACTATAATAATTGTATACTCCTTTTTAAGCTCTGCTATTAGCTCCTCTATTTTAAGGGTCGCAATTGGATCTAGTGCGCTTGTAGGCTCATCCATTAAAATAACATCAGGCCTCATGGCAATGCATCTAGCTATGCATAGCCTTTGCTGCTGACCACCTGATAAGGCAGTAGCACTATCCTTAAGCCTATCCTTAACCTCATCATATAAGGCAGCCTTTTTAAGGCTATCCTCAACTATTTTTATAAGATCTCCCTTTTTCTTAATACCATGACACCTTGGACCATAGGCAATATTATCAAAAATTGACATTGGAAAGGGATTAGGGGTCTGAAATACCATTCCCACCTTAGTCCTTAGCTCCATAGGATTAATATTATTAATATTTTCATCATGGTAGGTAATTAAGCCGTCTATTTTACAATTAGCGATTAAATCATTCATTCTATTTAAGCATCTTAATAGGGTTGATTTACCACAGCCTGATGGACCAATAAAGGCCGTTACCTCCATCGCATTTATTTTTAAATTAACATCCTTTAATACATGCTTATCCCCATAGGATAAATTTACATTTTCTAAATTAAAAAGCTCCATTATATTACCTCATACCTATTTATTCTACTGCCGATTAGCTTAACTATTAAATTAAGTATTAAAACCATTATAAGAATTATTATAGCAATAGCTGAGCTAGTACCATAATTTGGGTTTTCTCCACCCATTAAATACCAGATATGAACTGCTAGGGTACTAGAGCCATCTCTTATATTAATCTTATCCTGAATAGCTGTGCCTACTGCGAAAATAAGGGCAGCACTCTCTCCTATAATTCTTCCTATTGAAAGAATAGTCGCAGTTAAAATACCAGGCATAGCATTAGGAAGTATTACCTTGAAGGTGGTCTCAGTTTGTGATGCACCTAAGGCAAGGGAGGCATCCCTATAGCTTTTAGGTACTAACTTAATTGCCTCCTCAGTAGTCTTTACAATAAGTGGTAATAGCATAATACTCATAGTTAGGGCACCTGATAATATGCTACCTCCATTAGTTTTAGCTGCCACATTAAAGAAGGGAATAAAAATCATAGCGCCAACTAAGCCAAAAACAATTGATGGAATACCAGAAATCATATCTATCATCGCTCTTAAGGTATTATTAAATCTATTATCCTTAGCATAGACACCTAAATATACAGCTGCCGCTATACCTAAGGGTAAGGCAAAAAGGAGGGTTAATAAAATCATATAAATTGTCGTTATTAAGGATCCTCTTATTCCTCCACCCTCAGTATTTACATTTAAGCTTTTTATAGCTATAGCCTCCTCTAGCTTATCTCTAATAGCCCTAGCTCCATCCTTTTTATAGGCATAGCTATAGCCATCCTTGGTTTCTATAATTACAGTCTCAACTATTTCCCCCTCTTCAACTGCATAAAGCTCACCCTGAGCCTCATTTACCATATTAAGTAAGGGGCTCCCTGGATGAATATAGCTAATTTTAACTACTGGCTTACCCTCAATATCATAATCATTAATTAAGGAAATACCTAAATTAGTTGAAAAATACTCTCCTTCTATCTCCTCATGGCTAAAGCCCTCTGTCTTTATTTCAGGAAGGCTTAGCGTATAGGATTCTATATGATAATCTCCTGTTATAAGCCCAAGGCTTAAGGAAGGAACTCCCTCCATAAAGATAAAAATAAAGATAGCCAAAACACTAATTATACCTACACTTGAAAATAAATAGGTTATAACATTCAAGGCTATATCCTTAAATCTTCTCATTCCATTCTACCTACCCTTCTTTTAACAGCACCTAATGATAAATTTGTTATTAAAATAAGAATAATAAGTACCAAGGCTACGCTAAAGCGGATATCATAATCTAAGCCTGTGGTCTCACTCATTCCTAAAAGAATTGAGGTAGTAAGGGTTCTACCTGATGAAAATATATTAAAATTTGGGCCACTTCCCGCACTTGCGCAAACCATTGATATCGCAGTTGCCTCACCTAGGGCTCTACCAACACCTAGGATAATTCCTGCAAAAATACCAGATTTAGCACTAGTTAAAACCACCTTAAAGTTAGTCTCTGTCTTACTAGCACCTAAGGCAAGAGAGCCATTAATTATGCTAGACTTAACTGATTTAATAGCGGTTATAGAAACCATAGTAATAGTTGGATAAATCATTAATGCTAATACTAATATCATAGATAGCATACTAAAGCCACCAGCTGTTTGAATGCCAAAGGCATTACCTAAGGCCTTAACCATTTTAGTAATTACTCCCATACCAAAAACACCATAAATAATTGATGGTATGCTTGCTAAAAGTTCTACTGAAATATTTAAAGTGTGAGCTAAAGGCTTAGGAGCTATTCTTACAATAAAAAGGGCTGATAAAACACTTAGGGGACCTGCAATTAATAGGGCTAAAAGGGTTATATAGATAGTATCTATTATAACAAAGCCTACTCCATAGGTATTAGGATACTTAAACCAGGTATCCCCTAAAAGGAAATCAACCATATTTACTCTATATAGCTCACCTTTAATGCTATATTCCTTAAAAAAGGGGCTAAGCCCCTTTATAAGAATAAATAATACTATAATTACTATAAATGACGCACAAACTATACCTACAATATGAAACAAACTAGAGACTATACTATCCTCTTTAGTCTTTCTAGCTATTAGCCTTGTGCACTCCTGCATGCTATTTTATTTCACTCCAGGTTTTAATGCTTCCATCATAAATGCTCTTTAGCTCACTTGCAGTGGTATTAGAATAGCTATTACTTTCATTTACAACGGCAACAATTGCGTCTATACACATCTTACCTGCAGTACCAGGTGCATACTTCTCACTATCAGCTTTAAATTCTCTACTAGCGAAGGCTATATCTGCTCTATTAGCTCCATCTTTTTCACTACCCTGAGTTCTCTTAAAGGCATCACCTGAGCCATTTTGATTAAATTCATACTTAAAATTACCACATAATGAGCTAAAGGCTGGAAGTAGCTTACTAGTTATCTCCTTAACTGAGGTAGAGCCTGCAATTTTAATAGTGATACTACTATTATCCTCATTACAAATTGGATAACTTACCTTAATATCATCCCAAGACTTATCGCTACTAGCTAAATCTACAATACCACCATTATTGCTTATTAGGGCCTTACCCTCAATTGTATCTAAATAAGCTACCATAGCTCTTACAATTTGACCTGACTTACTATCCATATCATCATCTCTTATAATATAATTAAAGTTTCTAGTTAAATTATAGCTACCATTAATTACATTATCACTATTTGGCTCTACACCCTCATAGTTTAAGCCCTTTAAACCACTTTCTGTAAGTGCTGATAAGGATATATAGCCTATACCATATTCATCAGCCTTAATAGCTGCCATCATAGCACCATTTGTGCCAACCTCCTGATAGCCACCTACTAAAACTGTATTATCACTTTTTGCTTCACTAAATCCAATACCTGTAAAGAAGCCATCTCTAGTACCACTCTTTGTATCTCTTGTATAAACAGTGATAGCTGGATCCTCCTTCCTTTCACATGATGTTAACACTCCTCCTAAAGCTAGCATACAAGCTCCAGTCAATAAAATTTTTTGTAAACATTTCATCTTAATCATTCTCCTTTTTATTTACACCCTTATTTTAGCCTCTAAGACTTTAGTTAAATATCATAACAAGGTAAAGAATTGTAAAGAAAACGTAAAAAAGCCTCCCTTAGGAGGCTAAATTCTAATTATATAATGCTACATTAATATTTGACCATTAATATTTAAGCTAAACTTCATATTAAGCGCTATAGCTGCATTCTTGCACATAATCATTCTATTTAGAAATATTTGAAAATATTCAAATACTGGGCTTATCTTTGTATCTAGCTCTAAATGAAGAGTAATCTCCTCCTTAGATAACTCTAAATGAGAATTTGTAACTGAATAATTAACTCTATCATGAATATCAAAGGTTTCTTTATTCTTATTTCTAACTCTACTTCTTCTAACATCACTCTTATCAGCTATAATTAACGCTGCCGCAATTGGATTAACTGGTGTACCTGTACCTTCATCATGGTTACCTATCGCACTAGTTATAAGCGCTATATCTAATGCCTCCATTCCAAGCTTATCTAAAATTCTAAAGGCCATTATGGCTCCACTTTGGGAGTGATTAGCTCTATTAACTAAATTACCTATATCATGCATATAACCAGCTATTTTAGCAAGCTCTACATCATGATCACTATAGCCTAAAAAGCTTAAAAGCTTACTAGCATCAGCACTTACTCTTAAGACATGTGGAAAGGAGTGCTCAGTGTAGCCTAAGGCAGCTAAGGTTTTATCTGCCTCCTCAATATAGGTATTTATCTGCTTATTTTTTCTAATTTCTTCAAATTTTATCATAATTAACACCTCCATAAAAGAATTATAGCACTCTTGGTTTTTATAATTGTTGTTAAATTATGGTATTTTCCTAAATTAATCAAAATTGTTACTTTTTCTTAAAAGTATTTTTAATAGGTACACTCATTG
>JAHHSW010000058.1 GCA_020024985.1 Anaeroplasmataceae bacterium
ATGGTCTTGAAAAAAAATTACGAATTGAAGGAGGAGCAGCAAATGAAATTAATAGAAGAGATTTTGAGTCATCAAAACGTAGCTTAGGCCTTAAGGCGAGTTATTAAGAACAAGGGTACTAGTGGAGTTGATAAAATGACAGTTGAAGATGTAAAAGCATACTTTAATGAGCATTTCTACAAGGACATAAAGCCAAGTATCTTAAACAAGCAATATAGACCTCAACCCGTTCGTAGGGTTTATATCCCTAAATCTAATGGTAAAAAGAGACCTCTTGGAATACCAACCGTAGTTGATAGGGTAATACAACAGGCTATAAGCCAAGTGTTAATGAGAATTTATGAGCCAGTGTTCAGTAACTTCTCATATGGCTTTAGACCTAATAGGGACTGTCATACGGCATTAAAAAGGGTATTAGGATATCTTAATGAAGGATATGAATGGGTAGTCGATTTAGATATCGAGAAATATTTTGATACTGTTAATCACGATAAATTAATATCAATATTAAGAGAAAAGGTCAATGATTCACAAACCTTAAGCCTTATACGAGCATTCTTAAAGGCTGGTATAATGGAAAATGGCTTAGTAACTGCAACAACAGTCGGAGTACCTCAAGGACAATTTATAAGAAGTTAAAACAAATAAATAAAGTATTTAATTTAGGGTACACTGATGAAGATATGAAGAAGGTGGCAAATACAAGAAGAGGATGGTACGCGAGGAGTAATAGAGACGTAATTAATTTTATGTTACACCCAAAACTACTTACAAAGCCTAACAAAACAAAAGGTAGACCCGGACTGGTTCTACCCTTTGAATATTATCTTAATAGTTTGTGTACAATATAAATGTAGCGCCGTATACGAGACCCGTACGTACGGTGCAATGGGAGGAAAGAGCTAAAAACTCTTTTCTACCCTATTATATACTAAATTTAAAATAGGATTTAATACTGTGTCGCAATTTAGCTGTGGTAGTTGACACTAATTATTTTTGGAGTATAATAAAGCTGTAAACGATTAAACGATTATTTAATCGAAGGAGGATCTAAATATGGAAAAAATGGTTAGATTTACAGGCTTATGCTGTGCTCATTGTGCTGCGAAGCTAGAAAAAAAGCTAAATAAGATTAAGGGCTTAGAGGCTACTATGAGCTTCGTGTCATCAAAAATTTTATTTGAGTATGAGGATGAGGAGAAGTTTATGGAGGCCATTGCTCTATGCAAGAAGGAATATCCTGATATGGAGCTAGCCTATGACAAATAGTAACAAGAGATTAATTATAAGGCTAAGTATAGCACTTAGCTTATGGGTAATAGCTATAATTCTTCAATTTACCTTAAGTGAGGGAATGGTATCTGAGATTATTTATGGCTCTATTTATGTCCTAGCCTTTATTATTGCTGGGTACGATGTCATTATAGGAGCAATCAGAAATATTCTTAATGGTAATTTATTAGATGAGCTATTTTTAATGACGATAGCCTCAATTGGCGCCTTTTGTATGCGTATTTTTGGTGAGCCCGAATATTTAGAGGCCGTTGCTATTATGGTGTTTTTCCAAATAGGAGAGGTTTTCCAGGGGGTTGCGGTTGAAAAGAGTAGAGGGGCAATTATGTCATCTATGGCCTTAAGAGCCAATACCTGTATTCTTATTGATGGTAGTGAGGTTGATGTTTATAAGGTCCCAGTTGGTGAAAAAATAGTAGTGAGGCCAGGTGAGATGATACCAATAGATGGTGTTGCGCTTGAGGATGGAGTTATTAATACAGCCTCATTAACAGGAGAGGCCCTAGATATAGTAGTTAATAAGGGTGATACAATATTATCAGGAAGTATAAATACTACTTCCCCAATTACTATAGAAACAACTAAGGAATATAAGGATTCAACTGCCGCTAAAATATTAGACATGGTAGAAAATGCAACTATGAGAAAGGCTAAAAGTGAGAAGCTTATTACTAAGTTTGCTCATGTTTATACACCTATAGTTGTAGCACTTGCCTTAGCCTTAGCGATTATTCCACCAGTAATTATAGGTATTATTAATGGCTTTAACCTAGGAATATTTAAATCCTATATATATGCAGCCTTAACCTGCCTTGTAGTATCATGCCCATGTGCATTAGTAGTATCAGTACCACTTACCTATTTTGCCGGAATTGGAGCTAATGCTAAAAGAAAAATTATTGTTAAGGGCGGAAGCTATCTTGAGGATTTAGCTAATTGTAATACGGTTATTATGGATAAAACTGGTACTCTAACAAAGGCTAAATTTGGTATTGTTGATATTATTGGTGATAAGGAAGAGGGCTTAAAAATTGCTAAGGGCCTAGAGCTTAATTCTACTCATCCACTAGCTAAGGCTATAAATAGCTCTGACACTGATTACTATGATTTTGATGTAGAGGAAATGCCAGGCTATGGTGTTAGCGCAACTAAGGATGGGGTTAGATATATTTGTGGTAGCCGTAAAATGCTAGATAAATATAATATAGAGCCTCTTACAATCATTGAGTCTGGTAGTGTATTATATGTAGCTCGTGATAATGAATGTATTTCAGCAATTATTCTAGAGGATGAAATAAAGGATGAGGCTAAGTCTATTATTTCTAAGCTTTATGAGATGGGTAAGAGAGTAGTAGTTTTATCTGGTGATACTGAGGCTACGGTAGCCAAGGTATGCAGTAGGCTAGGTATTAAGGAACATTATTCACGCCTTTTACCTGAGGATAAGGTAAGAAAGGTAGAAGAAATAATGAAGGAATCAAGCGATAAGGTACTATTTGTTGGTGATGGTATTAATGATGCACCAGTATTAGCCTTAGCTTCAATAGGTGTATCAATGGGTCAAATTGGTAGTGATGCTGCTGTAGAGGCAAGTGATGTCGTTATTTTAAATGATGATTTAAATGCCTTACCTCAAACCTTAAAAATTGCTAAGAAAACAAGGGTTATTGTTAAGGAAAATATTATTTTTACAATTGGTATTAAAATTTTAGTACTATTACTTTGTGCAATAGCTAGCCTTCCATTTGTTACAGGCTTTACTGTACCAATTGGAGTTGCTATATTCGCGGATGTTGGTGTTTGTGTTATTGCGGTATTTAACGCAATGAGAGCATTAAGAATCAAAGCTTAGATTTTATGTGGAGCTACTATTTTATTTTAGTAGCTCCAATTGTTTTTTTAAAGAAAATGAATATAATTGTTTATAAGATAGGAGATACAGTATGGAAAAGAAGAGTAATGGTATTGGTGGTATTATAACGGCAGTTGTTTTTGTAGCCTTATTATTTCCGTTTGCCTTTATTTCAATTTTAGGTATATTTCAAAGCCTTCTATGTAGCTCTAGTGAAAAATTAATTGAGGTACCAGAGCTAGTATATTATTCCTTACCAATCTATTTTGTAGCAGTTTTATTTATGATTTATTCTATGACTAAAAGATATGATTATTTAGAAGAAAATCAGCATTATTATTGTCCTAATTGTAATGAGAGTGTAAAATATGATGCAAGGGTATGCCCACATTGTGGAGCGGATTTAGAGGAGCTTAAGGAGCATATAGATAAGCCAGGTAAAAAAAGATTATATGCAATTTTATTTGCTGTCTTTTTAGGGGGCTTAGGCATTCATAATTATTATTTGAAAAAATATAAATGCTTTTATAAGGAGCTCACTATAAGCCTTTTAACGGTTGGCTTATTGCTACCTATTATTTACTTTGTAGCAATTATAGATGCCATTAGAATGGGAACAAATAGTATTAAATATGATGGTGATGGAAAGCTATTAAGCTAAAGCTAGTTAGCCTAGGATGAATTGATTCTAGGCTTTTCTTTAGCTTAAAAGGCCAAAAATATATTAAAAGCTTGCAAATATTGTTACAAAAAGAGAATGTAAGCGTTATACAATATGGCCTTTTAAGTTTTGTTAACCTTTTTTAAAAATCTATGATATAATATCATTGAATAAAAGCTAATTTTAAATGGAGGATTTATAATAATATGGCTAAGAAAATTGTTTCTGATTTAAATGTAAGGGGTAAGAAGGTCCTAATTCGTTGTGACTTCAATGTTCCTATGAAGAATGGTGTTATCACTGATGATACACGTATTCGTGCTGCTTTACCTACAATTAAGTATGTAATTGAAAATGGTGGTAAGGCAATCGTATTCTCTCACCTTGGACGTGTTAAGCAAGCATCTGATATCGAAAAGAACGATATCACTCCTGTTTCAGTACGTTTAGCTGAGTTAATTGAAAAGCCAGTTAAGTTTGTTAATGCAACTCGTGGTGCTGAGCTAGAGGCTGCAGTAGCAGAGCTTAAGGAAGGAGAAATCCTTATGTTCCAAAACACAAGATATGAAGATTTTGATGTTGAGGCTGATAAGGAAGTTAAGAAGGAATCTAAGAATAATCCTGAGCTAGGTGCTTATTGGGCATCTCTTGGTGATGTATTTGTAAATGATGCATTCGGTACTGCTCACCGTGCAGCAGCTTCGAATGTTGGTATCGCTGCTAACATTGCTGAGACTGCAGCTGGTTTCCTACTAGAGAAGGAAATTAAGTTCATTGGTGGTGCTGTTGATACTCCAGTACGTCCTTATATCGCAATCCTTGGTGGTTCTAAGGTTTCTGATAAGATCGGCGTAATTGAGGCTTTACTTGATAAGGCTGATAAGGTATTAATCGGTGGTGCTATGATGTTCACATTTTTAAAGGCACAAGGTAAGAACATTGGTGCTTCTAGATGTGAGGATGACAAGCTAGAGCTTGCAAACGAGCTTTTAGCTAAGGCAAATGGTAAGATTGTTTTACCAGTTGACGCAGTTGTTAATAAGGCATTTGAGGATGTTCCAGGTGTTGTTAAGTCAGTTGATGGCTTCGATAACGATGATATGGGTCTAGATATCGGTCCTAAGACTTTAGAGCTATTTGCTAAGAACCTAGAGGGTGCTAAGACTGTTGTATGGAATGGACCTATGGGTGTATTCGAAATGGAAAACTACAATAAGGGTACAATCGGTGTATGTGAGCTTCTTGCTAACCTTAAGGGTGCTTCTACAATCATCGGTGGTGGTGACTCTGCAGCAGCAGCTGAGCAATTAGGATATGCAGATAAGGTAAGCCACATTTCTACAGGTGGTGGAGCTTCTCTTGAGTATCTAGAGGGTAAGGAATTACCTGGTATCGCTTGCGTAGACGAGAAGTAAATTTTTAACAATAACAAAAATAAAATAAAAATAATATCTAAAATTGAAAGGAATATTGAAATGAGAAAACCAATGTTAGCTGGCAATTGGAAGATGAATAAGACTAGAGATGAGGCTATTGAATTTACTTTAGCTACAACTAAGAATCTTCCATGCGAGTGTAAGGTTGATTGCGTAGTTTGTGCTCCTGCAATCATTTTAAGAGATTTAGTTAAGAGAGCCGAGGGAACTAACCTTCATATCGGTGCTCAAAACATGTGTGAGTTCGAAAGCGGTGCTTATACTGGTGAAATTTCTCCAGTTATGCTAAAGGATACTCAGGTTGAGTATGTTATTTTAGGACACAGCGAGAGAAGAGCTTACTACAATGAAACTAATGAGCATATTAATGCTAAGGTTAAGAAGGCATTAGAATTCGAGCTTAAGCCAATCATTTGTGTTGGTGAGGTTCTAGAGGAAAGAGAAGCAAACAAGACTAATGAGGTATTAAAGACTCAAACTGTTGCTGCTCTAGAGGGTGTTGAAATTACTAACCCTGAGGATGTTATCGTTGCTTACGAGCCAGTTTGGGCTATCGGTACTGGTAAGAGTGCATCAGCTCAAATCGCTGAGGAAGCATGTGGATATATCCGTTCAGTAATCGCTGAGCTATATTCTAAGGAATTAGCAGATAAGGTTCGTATCCTTTATGGTGGATCTGTAAAGCCTGCTAATATTAAGGAATATATGGCACAACCAAATGTAGACGGTGGTCTAGTTGGTGGTGCAGCATTAAAGGCAGATAGCTTCGTTGAGCTTTGCCAAGCATGTGCTGAATAATCTAATATAAAAATTATAAGTCACCTTTAAAGGTGGCTTATTTTTTTTGACTTTTCTTGATTTTGTAGTGAAAATGAGATAATCATTAGCACTATTATTGCGTAAGCGTTAAATATCATAGCGTATAATAACATAAAAACTCCCAGCTCTTAAATAAGCTGGGAGTTATCCACATTATGGCAACACTAAAAAGCTCAGGTTATGAGCTTT
>JAHHSW010000059.1 GCA_020024985.1 Anaeroplasmataceae bacterium
TATATAAAATCCTAAAAATCATTCAAAATTATATATTTTTCTGTCGAAGACCCGAGTAATAGAGACGTAATTAATTTTATGTTACACCCAAAACTACTTACAAAGCCTAACAAAACAAAAGGTAGACCCGGACTGGTTCTACCCTTTGAATATTATCTTAATAGTTTGTGTACAATATAAATGTAGCGCCGTATACGAGAACCGTACGTACGGTGCAATGGGAGGAAAGAGCTAAAAACTTTTCTCTACCCTATTAAAGTCAGTCATTTATGGGAATTTTTATGATAATACATATAAAGTGATATTTGCATTTGACAGTACATATTTGGAATGTTATAATTTTTTATGATAATATGGAGACTTATGTCTCTATATTTTTTGGGATGATGGTTAGTTATAACAAACATTTTGCCTAGTAAGGAGGTTTTATTCTATGGATGAATTTAATAAGGTTTTTAAAAGGTTCTATAATAGATTAGCTTTAGAGGGTATAATTAAAGCATCCTTTATAGGAATAATGATTTCATCAGTAGCTTCAGCTATTTCATCGTTAATCCTATATATTATTGGCTTTAATGCCATCTATATTGCAATTGTAGTATTTTTTGCTACCTTGCTCTTGGCTACAGGCTTGGTTTATTTTATTAAATATAAGCCCACTGATAAGGATGTAGCTAGAAGAGTTGATTTAGAGGGCTTAAAGGAAAGATTAATCACAATGGTTGAGCTTAAGGATAACGATTCCTTTATGGCTCAAAAGCAAAGGGAAGACGCCTTAGCTCAGCTTAAGAGGGTTCAGGGTATTAAGATCCCATTTGCTTTTAAAAGGCTTAATATAATTTTAGCCTCTGTATTTTTAATAGTTATGCTAGCAGCTAATATAACTATTGGTGTTAGCTTAAATGGTGGCTTACCATCATTCGATGATATTATTGATAATAATAAACCAGTTAATAATGTTAATGTTAGCTATTTTGAGGGTGAGGGTGGATATATAGATGGAGAAATCTATCAAATAGTCCAGGTAGGTACTGATACCTCAGAGGTAGTAGCTGTAGCCGATGATGGCTATATGTTTGATATTTGGAGCGATGGTGTAACAACTCCTAATAGATATGATAAGAATGTTCAAGCTGATATTGAGGTATTTGCGATATTCCTAAGAATTGAAGAGGATTTAGATCCAAGTGATGGAGATGACATGCTAGCTCCTGATGATAGTCAGGTTCCTGGTCATATGCCAGATGGAATTCCACCACATGGCACTGGTGCTGCAGGTAAGTATGAGGAATATAATCAGGTAATTGATGGTAATACCTATTACAGAGATGTTTATAAGGAATTTTATGATAAGGCTATTGAAATATTAAATAATGGTGGTAAGGTTCCTGAATATATGAGAATTATAATAGAAGAATATTATGAAACAGTAAAGTAGAAGGAGAGAGAATTATGGCAACAGAAGAAAGCATTAAGAATTTTAGTATTAAGAGTAAAAGTATTTTTGAGCAAATTTCAAGGGACGTTGTTGGTCAAAAGAGCGTTGTTGAGGCTTGTGTTATAGCAATGATTGCTGGAGGAAACATTCTTTTAGAGGGTGTACCAGGAGTTGGTAAGACTCGTCTTGTAAGAACATTAGGTAGAGTTTTTGATTTACCATTTAATAGAATTCAGTTTACCCCAGATTTAATGCCAGCAGATGTTACTGGTACAAATATTATTGTTAAGGATAAGGATGGTAATTCAAAGTTTGAGTTCCAGCGTGGTCCTATTTTCTCATCAATTATTCTAGCAGATGAGATCAACCGTGCTACACCAAAGACTCAATCTGCCCTACTAGAGGCCATGCAGGAGCATACTGTAACTGTAATGGGTAATTCATATAAGCTAGATGAGCCATTCTTTGTTTTAGCTACTCAAAACCCAATTGAGCAGGATGGTACATATCCACTTCCAGAGGCTCAAATGGACCGTTTTATGTTTAAGATTATTGTTAAGAATCCAAACCTAGATGAGCTAATGGATATTGTAACTATGACTCAAAAATCAATGGATGAATGCTCAGATGCTGCATGTAACGCAAGTGAGCTATTAGAAATGAGACAAACAGCTAATGAAATTTTAGTTGCTGAGGATGTATTAAGATATGCAATGACATTATGCTTAGCTACTCATCCAGATAGTGAGTGTAAGACTAAGGCCGCTATGAAGTATATTCAGGTTGGAGCTTCTCCACGTTCTGGTCAGGCTTTGATTAGTGCTGCTAAGGTAAAGGCTTTATTAGATGGTAGATATAATGTAAGCTATGAGGATGTAAATTATTTAGCATACCCAGTATTACGTCATAGAATTAAGCTTAACTTTGAGGCTATTGCTGATAGAGTAAGTGCTGATGGTGTAATTAAGATGATATTAGATGAGATAAAGAAGTAATAAGGGGAGGATATCACTATGGCAAATCCTTATATAAATAGTGAATTCTTCCAACGTCTAGAGGCTCAGGCCTTTAATTTAAAGAATAATCTATCAGGCTTCTTTGGAGGAATGCATAGAACAAATAAATATGGTCAAACCGTTGAATTTGCGGATTATAGAGAATATCAGCTTGGTGATGACATTCGTAGAATTGACTGGAATTTATATTCTAGATTTCAGCATCATTTCATTAAGCTATTCACTGATGAGCGTCAAATGCATGTGCAAATTTATTTAGATTGCAGTGCCTCTATGGGTCGTGAAATAGAAAAGAAGGGTCAATATGCGGTAGCTATGGCTGCAGGTCTTAGCTTTTTAGCTGTTCATAACATGGATAAGCTATCCTTTAGGCTAGTTCATGAGCATGATATAGATGATAGTGGGATTATTATAGGGAAGCAAGCCTTCTATAGAAAAATTTCAGAGCTAGAGAATGTAAGCTTTGAGGGTGATAGCCATCTTAGTGATACTATTACTAAGGGTAAAACCACTGGTAGAGATGGAATGGCTGTAATAATCTCAGACTTTTTAACTGATAATGATTGGAAAAAGGCTGTAGACTTTTTAGTATATCAGGGTAAGCAGGTAATGCTTATTCAAATACTTGATCAAAGTGAGCTAAAGCCAGGCTATACAGGCCGATTCAATCTAGTAGATTCAGAAAGCTTAGATATCGAGGATTCACGTAATTTGAAAATGAGAATAACAGGTAGCTTTATTGATGCCTATGATAAGGCATTAGAGGCTATTCAAGCTAATATTAAAGATTTTGCAAGCTCACGTGGTGCATCTTATGTGTGTATTTCAACTGATACACCTATTGAAAAGGCACTATTTAATGAGTTATTAAAGGTAGGGGTTATCGGATGAGGCTATTAACACCACTTGGCTTAATTGCGTTAATTGGATTACTAATTTTATTATTAATCTATTTAATTAAGCCTACATATCAAAATAAGATGCTTTCAACCACCTATATTTGGAGAGAAAGCTTAAAGTATAAAAAGGGTGAAAGACCTACAAGTAAGCTAAGAAACATTCTTTTAATTATTTGCCAGGTTTTAATTATTTTACTTATTAGCTCTATACTAGCCACACCACTTGTAATGGCTAATGGAAATAAGTACAATGAGCAGGAAATCATCATTTTAGATGCATCTGCTGATATGATGCTTGAGGGTGATACCTCTATCCGTTTTGATAGAGCTAAAAGTGAGACAGTTAAAATAGCTGATGAGGCTATTAAAAAGCATAAGGTTGTTTCTATAGTATTATCTAGCGATAAGGCAGAGCTTATTGCAGATAATTTAAGCTCTATTGATAAGGTTAAGACAGTTCTTATGCCACTTGAATGTAGCTATAGTGCTGGAGATTTAGCAGGAGCCGTTTCTATTGTTAAGGGAATGATAGGAGAAGCATCACTTGCTAATGTATCATTAGTTACAGCTACAGATTATAAAAATATTGGCGATATAAGGCTTGTAAATGTTGCTGATGCTAATGATTGGAATGCGGCAATTTTAGATTTTAAGGCCGAGCTTATTGATAACTATTATGTATTTAATGTTGATGTTGCAAGCTATGGAGCTGATAAGTACGTTGATGTATTTATAACAGTAGATGGTGCTAATGATTCTGAAAGCATTACAGCAGAGACTAGAATTAATTGTATTGATGGTAAGGCTACAGTCGCAGCCTTTAAGAATTTAAATATTTTCTCATTCACTACGGCAAGGGCGTCTATAAAAATGTCTGATGGCTCAAGGGATGGAATGGAAATTGATGATAGCTTTATTTTATTCGGTGGTAAGAAGCCAACAATTAAAATTCAGTATACCTCAACTGCTAAAAATAATTTCTTTATGAGTGCTCTTTATGTTTTACAAAATACATATGCCGATAAATGGAATATTGAGGTAGAAACAGCTGATAGTGTATCAAGCTCAAAGGCTAGTGGCTTTGATTTCTATATTTATGAGCACAGTATGCCTGTTAAGGCCCCTACTGATGGCTGCGTTTTATTGGTTAACCCTGATATCTTACCAGTAAATATCGATTTAGACTTAGGTAGCACTATAAGTGGAAGCTTTACCCTAGAAAGTGATGTTAAGCACGCATTAACTAGCTTAATTACCGCAACTGATATAACTGCTACAAGCTATAAGCCACTTACTAATACAGGAGGCTTTGATTCATTATTAACAATTAATGGTCAAACAGTGCTTGCTAATGATGATGTGAATAGAGTTAGTGTATTATCAATAAACTTAAATAAAAGTAATTTACCATTATTATTAGATTTCCCATTATTTATTACTAATTACTTTAATCATTATATTCCTCAAACAATTGAGAAGAGGGTATATGAGGTTGGTGAGGAAATCAATGTAAGAACAAGAGGAGTAAGTGTTACTCTTGATGGCTCTAGTGATGAGCTAGCTCCTGAAAGTAAAATAGCTATAGCTACTCCAGGTAGCTATAAGCTAAATGAGGTACTTCTTTCAGGTAATCAGGAGGATCTAGAGTTCTTCGTTAAGCTTGCTAAAAATGAAAGCAATGTTAAATTATCAAGCCTAGATAACTATGCTATTGAAATTAAGAGGCCGGATAACATTATGGCAGATATTTATTTATATTTAGCTATTTCATTAGTAGTAGTGGTATGCTTAGAAAGATTCCTTTATGCTAAGGAAAATATATAGGGAGGTATAGAAAATGAGTAATTTAAAATTTACATTTGAAACTCCATGGCTTTTATTTCTATTGATTCCTTTAATAGCCGTAGCCCTATATAGCTTTTTTAAGGTAAATAAAAGATTTAGATATACTAGAAATAGAGTAGTTTCAATCATATTATGCTTTATCTATATGATTGCTGCAGTATTTCTAGCCTCTGGTGCTAAGATTAGCTATGATGTTAAAAATACTAATAATGAGGTAATGCTTGTTGTAGATGAATCATTTAGTACTCAAGAGGAAAAGAAGCGTAAAAATGAATATGTTGAAAATTTATTAAAGAATGCTCCAGCTAATGTAAAGGTAGGAGCGGTAAAATTTGCATATGATCAGGTATTAGCCTTACCATTAGATTATGTAAGCAGCGATAGCTATAGTATCTATAATAGGGCTAGCGTCGAAAGTGATTTTGCCACTAATATTTCTGAAGCTCTAGAGCTTGCTCATGCTCAGCTTAAGCATCCAGCAACAGCTAAGATAATTTTAATAAGTGATGGTATAGAAACTAATGCTTCAGCCATTAGAGTAATAGAAACTATGGCATTAGAGGGAATTAAGCTAGATATTATTGATTTATCTAATAAAAGAGAATTTAAGGAAATAATACCAGTTGAGGTAGTAATGCCCGATGAGATTATTACTAAGGATAAAAATGTAACTATTGAGCTTAAGCTTTTAAGCTCAGTAAGAGCTGATATTAATATTAAGATGTATGATAACGGTGTTGAGGCTAAGAGTGAAAATACGGTTATTAAAAAGGGAGAAAATAGTGTTTTCTTCACCTATAGCTTTAAGGATTTAGGCTTACATCAATTATCATTCAGTCTAAATACCTTAGATGATACAATTGAGGATAATAATATTATTTATTCTTATGCATATTTAGAAATTCTTGATAGAATCTTGATTTTAGAAAGAGATAATGAGGGTAATGCCTTAGCTAAAACCTTTAAGGATTCCTTAAAGATTGATGTTAAAAATA
Organism: Anaeroplasmataceae bacterium; assembly: GCA_020024985.1. Classification (GTDB taxonomy): domain Bacteria; phylum Bacillota_I; class Bacilli_A; order Acholeplasmatales; family Anaeroplasmataceae; genus Anaeroplasma. The sequence goes on from JAHHSW010000059.1 coordinate 6,194, forward strand.
TATCTGAGGCACCAATGAGCCTA
>JAHHSW010000006.1 GCA_020024985.1 Anaeroplasmataceae bacterium
TTAATTAGGCTGGGAGTTTTTTATGCTGTTACACGCTATAATATTTAACGCTTACTTTTAATGTGACAAAAAAGCTAGAATGCATTAGACACTCTAGCTTCTAATTTATTAAATTACTTCTTTAAGGTAAGTACTGTAACACTTTCTACTAATGGTGTTTGTGGGAACATATCCACAGGCTGAATAGAGTTAACCTTATACTTTTGGCTTAAAACCTCAAGGTTTTTAGCTAAAGTAGCTGGATTACAAGATACATAAATAATCTTTTTAACCTCAGCCTCTAATAAAGCCTCGATAAAGCTATCACCAAGACCAGTTCTAGGTGGGTCAGCTACTACTATATCAAATACCTCTCCATCCTTTATCATCTTTGGTAGAAGCTCTGCTGCATCACCCTGATAGAATTTAGCATTATCAATCTTATTGATTTTAGCATTTACCTTAGCTGCTTCAATTGAATCCTTGTTATATTCAATACCAACAACTTCCTTAGCGTTATGAGCTAAATATAAGCCAATAGAACCAACTCCACAATAAGCATCAAGAACTCTTTCCTTGAATGAAAGCTTACATGCCTTTAATACCACATCATACATATTCTTAGCCTGCTTAGTATTAAGCTGGAAGAAGGTTGTCGGATAAATTTGATATTTAATTTTTCCAAGTGTTTCAATAATATATTTTTCTCCAGCCAAATGATTAGTCTCTGGGCCAAAGATTACACCCTGCTTAAGTGAGGTATTAAAGTTTTCATATACACCCTTAACTCCAGGTATTTCCATTACCTTAGCTGCTAGCTCCTTAAGCTTTGGAGTTTTATCCTTACAAATGAAGCATACTAAAGCCTCACCCTTTTGGTTTACTCTAACAACTAAATGCTTTAAAACACCTCTATCAAACTTATATAAATAGGTAGAAATACCCATTTCATCAATTAGCTTAAGAATTTGATTATTGATTTCATTAATTAGCTTATTTTGAACAAGACAAGAATCTACTGGAACTAGCATATTGCTCTTAGGCTTCATCATACAAACCTTAGTTCCATCCTCCTTATTGCTCTTTAAAGGAAGCTGGCTTTTATTTCTATAGCCAAAGATATCTTCTGATGGAAGAGTCTTTTTAATCTCAAATGATCTTGTATCTAGCCTAGTATATCTATTTAAGGCCTCAATTAAGATATTTCTTTTATAATCTAGCATAGCCTCATAGCTTACATGCATACAGCTACAGCCACCGCATTCTCCTTGATATGGGCACTCTGGTGTCTTTCTATCCTTAGAGGCTCTTTTAAGCTCTATAGACTTAGCAAAGGCCATCTTACCCTCTAGTCTAGTTATTTGAACCATATGCCCCTCATTAGGAAGAGCACCATCAACAAAGATTGCTAGCTTATTATAAAAGCCAATACCCTCTCCATTAATACCCATTCTTTTTATATCTAGAATAAATTCATCATTTTCCCTCATCAATTTATTCCTCCCTCATTAAAATAATCTTAATATATCATTAAATGTTACATACAAGAAGAAAATCATTAACAATATAAAGAATACATTATTAAGTGTAGCCTCGACCTTTTTACTAGGCTTTCTTCTAGTTATTAGCTCATAAAGTAAGAACATTAATCTACCACCATCAAGAGCTGGGATAGGAAGTAAATTCATAACACCAATATTTACTGATAATAAAGCTGTAAAGGCTAATAGTGGTATAAAGCCAGCCATAATATATTGCTGAACCATACCAAAGATACCAACAAAGCTTGACATATCCTTAACACCAACCTGGCGAACATCACTTGGAGCAATCAATAGCTTAAGAGTTCTAAATATTAAAGTAAAATCACTCCAAAACATCTTAAATGATTGTCCTAATGAACCAAAGAAATCAAAGTGATATACTGGAGAAACTCCAAGCTTTTGCTGAATTTTCTCTATTCTTTGGTTCTCTAATACCTCATTAGTATAAGGCTCAATTGTTTTACAATCATTAAGCTCTACTAGCTTATAGGTATTATCATCCTTTAATGAATAATATTCAAATTTAACATCTGCAATATTTAGTTCTCTAAACATTCCAGCAAGCTGACCCCAAGCTTCAATAGCAACAGGATCATTATTACCAATTTTTACCTTAGTAATAATATCACCATACTTAAGGTCACCCTCTTTATCCTTATATCTAACTGCTAAATTACCAAGCTCTAGGCCCTTAACCCCAGTAAAGCCTGGAACCTCAATAGGAAGCATATTCTTAGCCTGAATATTAGAAATACCAATTGAAGCTATATAGGTAATAGCCTCCATAGAAACCTCTTTAATTTCTCCATTTCTATCAATGGTTAAATTAATAGTAGTTTGATTATCATTATAAAGCTTACTTAGCTCCTTAGAAAACTCCTCCCAGGTATTTGTAGGAGCCCCATTTACATGAGTAATCCTATCATTAACCTCTAATATTCCATCACTAGGGAAATGAGCTTGAATAGAGCCTACCTGATTAGATTCTAAATTAGGTACTCCTGTAGCCATAGCAACGATTATATAAATAAACATAGCTAGGATAAGATTCATAACTGGTCCAGCGACAATTGTTAAAAATCTATTCCATAGAGACTTTGAATCAAAGGTTCTATCATAAGGAGTTATTTGTAGCCTCTTATTCTTCTCAAACACATAGAAGGCATCTCTTTTAACTGTATAGTAATGGCTTTGGAAGCCATCATTTATAGTAATAAATAAAGGATCATCACCTAAACCCTTTAAATCTAAGGACTCTACCTCTCCACGTAAAAAGCAATCTCTATTGTCATCAAGAATAATTTCAGTAATTACATCATCCTCAACATTTACACCAATAGTCGCACCAGGCTTAATCATATCGTCAGCTACGTCCTCACCAGCCATAGATACAAAGCCCCCAATAGGAATTGCACGAATACAGAAGGCAGTTTCTCCAAATTGCTTTTTATAGATTACAGGTCCCATACCAATAGAGAACTCATGACATAGAATACCTGCTCTTTTAGCAAAGAAGAAATGTCCTCCCTCATGAATTATAATAATTGCGCCTAAAATTAAAATAAAGGCAACAATAGATAATAGCACTAGGCCGAATTGGGCCATTGATAAAATCATAAATCTCAACTCCAAGTTTGTTTAATTTTTTCGATAATTTCAGTACTTAGCTTACAAACATTTTCTATTGTATATTCATAATTACTATAGATTGGATTATCAATTTCATTTATAATAATTTTCTCTATATCTAAGAATTTAATCTTATCATTTAAAAATAGGCTAACCGCAGCCTCATTAGCCGCATTTAAGGCAGCTAAATAGCATCCACCCTTTTGGGCTGCAATATATGCATACCTAAGGCAAGGGAATCTCTCCTGGCTAAGCTCCTTAAACTCAAGCTTTAACCCTAATAAATTAAGTCCCTTACTATTAAAGGCTGAATGATGTGGATATCTTAAGGCATAAGCAATTGGAGTATGCATATCTGCAGAGCCAATTTGAGCCTTTATTGATCCATCATTAAATTCAACCATTGAATGAACTATGCTACCAGGATGAAGAATAGTATCGATTCTATCATAATCAATATCAAATAAATAATGAGCCTCAATAACCTCAAAGCCCTTATTCATCATTGTAGCACTATCAATGGTAATCTTACTGCCCATGCTCCAGTTTGGATGCTTTAAGGCATCCTCCTTAGTAACATTAGTAAGCTCATCACGACTTTTATCTCTAAATGAGCCACCGCTAGCAGTAATAATTAATCTTTTAATATCCTCATGCTTCTCACCCTGAAGGCACTGCCAAATTGCAGAGTGCTCTGAATCAATAGGATATAATTTAGTATTATATTCCTTAATTAAAGCCTTAATTAAATCTCCCGCTACAACTAAGGTTTCCTTATTAGCAAGAGCTATTTCCTTATGAGCCTTAATAGCCTCTACAGTTGGTAAAAGGCCAGAAATTCCCACTAGGGCATTAACAAAGGTTTCATTTTCATATTTATGATATGAGGCAATTTTTAAAAGCCCCTCATCTCCATAATAGGTAATTGGATTATAGCTTAATTGAAGCTCACCCTCTCTTAAGCAAATAACCTCTGGCTTAAACTCCTCTATAAGCTCCTTTGCAAGCTTAAGGTTTCTACCTACAGCCATACCGACTACCCTAAATTCATCAGGAAATTGTCTTACTATATCTAATGTTTGTGTTCCAATAGAGCCAAGGGCTCCGACAATGTATAAGTTTTTCATAATTTTAGCAAGGGAATAGACCAGATTCTATTATTATAAATAATAAGAATATTGCAGATGCAAAGAATGTAGAATCAAATCTATCTAGTACACCTCCATGTCCTGGGAATATATTTGAATAATCCTTAATACCATATGCTCTCTTTAGCTTTGAGGCAATTAAATCTCCAACCTGTCCACAAACAGATAGGGCTAAGGAAAGTACTAGTAAAAAGATAATTTTTCCTGAATTAGTAAAAACTCCATAGTCAAAGATTCCATGGAAAAATTCAATTTCTAAGCCATCATGAAAGTAGCTTGAATACTTAGGATAATAATATAAGAATAAAAATCCTACTACTACCGCTACTAGGGTTCCACCAATAGCACCCTCCCAGGTTTTCTTAGGAGAGATATGAGGAGCCATCTTGTGCTTACCTAGGGTCATACCAAAGACAAGAGCAAAAATATCTGTAATCATGGCCATTAATAGTACATAAACCATTAATCTAACACCATAAAATCTTAAGACAGTAAGAGCACCTGCTCCAACTCCAACATAGATAATAGATGTATATAGCTTACCAATGTCCTTAACATCAAAGTCCTTAACAAAAACCATAGCTGACATAAGTATAATAAATATACTAATTAAAGCTGTAGCTGGGTTTAAAACCTCACTTAGATGAATCCTATCTAATAGCATTATAATCAAGGTATCAGGGGCTGCTTCCTTAAAGCGATTTAAAATTGCAGCATATAAAACAAGCGTTAATAAAACTGCTAAAATCTTAATTGGAATAGCTACCCTCTTCTCTTTATCATACATATTTAATAGCTCTACTGCACCAATTATCGTAAATATAACCAATAGTACCTGGAACACCTCATACAATGAAGGCATAATTGAGGCAGGCAGTAAAATAAATGCGAGAATTAATCCAGTAATAATTCTTTTCTTCATAACATTACCTCACAAACGTGATTTTTAAAATCAATTATATAAATATACAGTCTATATTATATCATTTATATTCTAAAGTACCAAATAAAAAAATTTAATTTGAAAAAAAGGCCAGCTTAAAGCCAGCCCCTATCTTAAATTTTATGGATTAGATAGACATTAAGTCCTTGTTCTTTTCCTCAGTAATTTGTTCAATCTTTTCGATTTTCTTATCTGTTAGCTTTTGAACATCCTCAAGTGAGCCCTTTTCATCATCCTCTGGTAAATCAAGCTTCTTAATTTCATCGTTAAGCTCTCTACGAACATTACGTACATGAACCTTAGCCTGTTCCTCCATCTTAGAAACCTGCTTAACAAGCTCTCTACGTCTTTCCTCTGTCATCTTAGGTAAAATTAAACGAATACCAGAACCATCATTTTGTGGAGTTAATCCTAGAGGTGATGCAAAAATTGCATGCTCAATATCCTTTAATGATGACTTGTCGAAAGGCTTAATATAAAGCTGATTAGCCTCTGGAACAGAAATAGATGAAATTTGCTTAACTGGTGTTGGAACACCGTAGTAATCGATTTGGATAGTGTCTAATAGGCTTGCGCTTGCTCTACCAGTACGTACTGTAGAAAGCTCATGCTGATAAGAAGCAATAGCCTTATCCATTCTTTCTTCGCCCTCTAATAGGACCATTTCTAATTCTTCCATACTCTTCTCCTTTATTATTCTACTTTTACAAGGGTACCTATCTTCTCGCCCTTAACGGCCTTAACGATATTACCCTCCTTGTTCATGTTAAATACAATAAGGCTAAGCTTATTGTCCTTACATAATGAAGCTGCAGTGCTATCCATTACAGCTAAATTCTTAGCTAAAATTTCAGAGAATGTAATCTCACTGTATAGCTTTGCATCCTTATTAGTTCTAGGATCACAATCATATACACCATCAGTACCATTCTTAGCCATTAAAACGACCTCAGCACCGATTTCTGTTGCTCTAAGAACACATGCTGTATCTGTAGAGAAGTAAGGAGATCCTAAACCACCTGCAAAAATACAAACTCTACCCTTTTCTAAATGACGAATAGCTCTTCTACGAATATATGGCTCAGCCACAGTATCGATTGGAAGGGCAGTCATAACACGGCTAGGTACACCAGCGTTTTCTAAAGCGTCCTGAACAGCTAGACCATTCATAATAGTAGCAAGCATTCCCATATAGTCTGCCTGTGCTCTATCCATTCCTAGGCCCTCTGCAGTTTTACCTCTCCAAATATTTCCACCACCAACAACAATACCAATTTCAACACCTAAATCATAGATGTCCTTAATTTGTAGGGCAATAGCCTTTACTGTTTGTGGGTCAATACCGAATGATGTTTCACCCTTTAAAGCCTCACCACTAAGCTTTAATAATACACGCTTATACATATAACATCCTCCTATTTTTTAAAAAAATGGGGGAATATAAGCAAAATATTCCCCCTATAAATTATTTATTAAAAGCGGCAGTTTGTGCAGCAACCTCTGCTGCGAAATCTTGCTCTTGCTTCTCGATTCCCTCGCCTACCTCTAGACGAACGAATGATACAACTGAGCACTTAGCGCTATTAACATACTCAAGAACTGTTTGATCAGGATTCTTAACGAATGCTTGAGATAATAAGCATACTTCCTTAAGATTCTTCTCTAATCTACCTGGTACGATTCTTTCTTCAATAATCTTCTCAGGCTTTGGTTTAGCAGCTTGAGCGTTCTCATTTAAAGCTGTATGAAGAATGATTTCTCTTTCCTTCTCGATAGCCTCAGCAGGAATATCTTCCTTAGAAACATACTTAGGGTTTAATGCTGCAATATGCATAGCAATGTCCTTAGCAACAGTCTCGTCCTTACCATTAAGGATTGCAACTGTAACAATACGACCACCCATATGCTTATAAGCACCGAACTCTTGGTCATCATTCTTATTTAATACTGTTACACGACGTAAAGAAATCTTCTCGCCGATAACACCAGATGCCTCAAGGATGAATGTAGCAAGATTCTTGCCATCAGTAACAACCTTTAAAGCCTCTTCAGTATTAGTGCAGTCAGAGTTAAGAATAATAGCTCCAACCTTCTCTAATAAATCAATGAACTTAGCATTTTGAGCAACGAAGTCTGTTTGAGAGTTTAACTCAAATAAAACACACTTGTTACCATTGATTGCGTATGCGCAAAGACCCTCAGCAGCTACAGCGCCTTCCTTCTTTACAGCCTTAGCAATACCCTTCTCACGTAACCATGTTACTGCAGCTTCCATATCGCCGTCAGTAGCAGTTAAAGCCTTCTTGCAGTCTAACATACCTGCAGCAGTCTTCTCACGTAACTCCTTAACCATTGATGCAGTAATATTTGCCATTTTATTTTCCTCCAGTTAAAATTTTATAATTACTCAGCCTTTGGAGCTTCAGCTGGCTTAGAATCCTTTTCAGCTCTTGGCTTTCTGTTATAAGGCTTCTTAGCTGGCTTCTTGTCACCACGGTAACCTTCTCTTGCTGGCTTTTCCTTTGAAATTTCCTCAGTCATGTTTACTTCTTCTTTAGAGTCGTCGAACTTCTCAACAACACCTCCGTTAGCCTCGATTACAGCGTTACCCATAACCCATGTAACTAGCTTAACAGCACGAATAGCATCATCGTTTGCTGGGATAACGTAATCAACGTCATCTGGATCACAGTTAGTATCTACGATACCGAATACTGGGATGTTTAGCTTACGAGCCTCAAGGATAGCATTGTGCTCCTTACGAGGGTCAACGATGAATAATGCATCAGGGATCTTCTTCATTTCCTTGATACCGCCTAGGAACTTCTCTAGCTTCTCACGCTCAGCGATAAGCTTGATTACTTCCTTCTTTGGAAGCTTAGCGAAATCGCCATCCTCTTCCATCTTATATAAATCTTGAAGCTTCTTAATTCTCTTTCTGATTGTCTTGAAGTTAGTTAAAGTACCACCTAACCATCTTTGGTTAACGTAGAATTGGTCGCAACGAATTGCTTCCTCCTTAACAGCCTCTTGAGCTTGCTTCTTAGTACCTACGAATAATACTCTACCACCGTTCTTAACGATCTCTGATAAAGCAGCGTAAGCTTGCTCGATTTGATTTGCAGTCTTCTGTAAATCGATAATATAGATTCCATTTCTAGCAGTAAAGATATACTTGCCCATCTTTGGATTCCATCTGCGAGTAGCATGTCCGAAATGAACACCTGACTCTAATAGTTGCTTCATTGAAACTACTGATTCTGACATTTTTTTGTTCTCCTTTTTATTTTTGTTTTTTTCCTCTGCCCTCTTCTTAGCCTACCTCCATCAAAATTCATTGCACACGACGGCGAGCTCCAAGGACATGTGTATTTTGTGCCTTTAACATAATATCATAGCTTTAGACAAAAATCAAGTAAACTAGAAAAATTTGTTAAATGAAGCCATTTATTCTAGTTTTTTCATCCTATCTTATATATAAATAAAGAGCTAATCCAATAAAACTTGGTTAGCTCTACAAATCTATCTATTTAGCTCTTAGGCTATACATAATTATACTACCAGCTACACTTACATTTAAAGATTCTGTATTATGCATTGGGATATAAAGGTTTTTATCGGCTAAAGCCTGAACCTCTTTTCTTACCCCATTTCCCTCGTTACCTAGAATTAGGGCAAGCTTATCACTAGCTATAGCCTCAGCTAGAATAATACCATTTACAACATTAGTACCATAAATGGTATAGCCCTTAAGAGCTGGAATATATTCTAATAAATCTGCTTGAATAAAGCTAAGCTTAAAAATAGCACCCTGGCTAGATCTAATGGCCTTATCATTATAAATATCACAAGAGCCCTCACCAAGCACTATAGTATCAAAGCCAAAGGCCTTAGCTGATCTCATTAGGGCTCCCATATTACCAGGGTCCTGTACACCATCTAATATTAATATTCTATCAGCTAATTCTTCCTTTTTAACTATCCTACATAAACCAATTTCTGGTACTACTGTATCTGTTTGGCTAAGCTTACGCATTACATTATCAGTAATAGTAATATAGCCTTCCTTTTCAGTAAGGCTATAGGCCTCCAAAAGGCAGCCACATTTACGAGCCTCATTAACTAAATGAGCACCCTCAACTAAAAATTTACCTTCCTTTTTTCTACCCTTACTAGTCTTTAGCTTACATAACTCCTTAATTCTAGGATTATCTACTGATGTTATTAGCATAATATCCTCCTCTTTAGGCTAAAGGGTAGAGACTAGCTCTACCCATAAATCCTATCCTATTGAATCTACCATTTCTAGCTTAATTAATCTATTAAGCTCAACTGCGTATTCCATTGGAAGCTCCTTACTAAATGGTTCAATGAAGCCCATAACAATCATTTCTGTAGCCTCATCCTCAGTTAAGCCTCTACTCATTAAATAGAATAGCTGCTCCTCATTAACCTTAGATACGGTAGCCTCATGCTCAATGAACATATCGCTATTTTTACCAACATTAGTTGGAATTGTATCTGATGTAGAAATATCATCAAGAATTAGGGTATCACATTCAACATGTGAACGAGCTCCTAATGCATTCTTTCCACAAGATACCATACCACGGTAATTTACCTTACCCCCACCTCTACAAATACTCTTAGAGATAATTGTTGAGGTAGTATTTTTACCTAGGTGAATCATCTTTGCACCAGTATCCTGAAACTGATTAGTTGATGCAAAGGCAATAGTAACTGTTGTACCCTTAGCTCTATCGCCCTTTAGGATACAAGCAGGATACTTCATATTAAGACCAGAACCAACGTTACCATCGATCCACTCCATATGACCATCCTCCTCAACTAAGGTACGCTTAGTTACTAGGTTTACAATATTATTTGACCAGTTTTGAACTGTTGAATAACGGCAGTGTGCTCTTTTCTTTACGTAGATTTCAACTACAGCTGCGTGTAGTGAATCCTTTGAGTAAAGTGGAGCTGTACAGCCCTCTACATAATGCACATCAGCATCATCCTCAACTATAATTAAGGTTCTTTCAAACTGACCCATTCTTTCAGAATTAATTCTAAAGTATGATTGAACTGGCTTTTCAAGCTTTACACCCTTAGGCACATAAATAAATGATCCACCACTCCATACAGCACTATTTAAGGCTGCATACTTATTATCTGTATAAGGAATAACCTTTCCAAAGTATTCCTTAACTAAATCTGGATATAATCTAACAGCTGTATCAGTATCACAGAAAATTACACCCTGCTCATCTAACTCTCTTAGGTTATTATGATAAACCACCTCAGACTCAAACTGAGTAGATGAACCAGCTAAATACTTAGCCTCGGCCTCAGGAATACCTAGCTTTTCAAAGGTATCCTTGATTTCCTCTGGTACATCATTCCATGAGCTTTCAGTCTTTTCAGTTGATTTAATATAATAGGTATATTCATTAAAATCAATACCTGATAAATCTGGACCCCATTTTGGATTCTCTAGCTTACAAAAGGCCTCATATGCCTTTAATCTAAATTCTAGCATCCAATCTGGCTCATGCTTAGCCTTAGAAATAAATTCTACTACCTCACGAGATAGACCCTTTCCTGAGGTTAAAACCGCCTTAGTATCAGTAGTAAAGCCATACTTATAGTCACCAACTATATCGTTAATTTCATCCCTATTATTTTTCATCAGATTCTACCTCCTTAATGGCCTGCTCGCAAGCCTTCCAGCTTAAGGTAGCACATTTGATTCTAGCAGGGAAATCCTTAACACCCATATAGGCGATGGCCTCTCCTAATCTTTCCTCATCCTCAGGGCTATTCCCCTTAACAACCTCATAGAAATCATTGATTATCTCCTTTGCCTCACTAACAGTCTTACCTGTTAAAACCTCAGACATAACTGAAGCACTGCTGCAGCAAATAGAGCAACCCTTTCCATCATGGTGAACCTCCTTAACGATGCCATCCTCTATAAGAATTTCAACGTTCATATCATCGCCACATGATGGATTATTTAAATGAACAAAATGATACCTATCAGTCTTCTTTAGACCCTTATTCTTTGGATTCTTATAATTATCCATAATAACAGCTCTATATAATTCCTTAAGATCCATTTTTCTTCCTCCTAAAACGTTCCAAAGAAATCCTTAGCTTCTTTGACGCTTTCAACAAATTTATGAACATCCTCCTCAGTATTATATAAATAGAAGGATGCTCTTACAGTACCAATAGTACCAAGCCATGAGGTAATAAGCTGAGCACAATGATGTCCAGCTCTTATACATACATTATTATTATCAAATACTGAAGCGGCGTCATGTGGATGAACCCCATCAACATTAAATGAAATAATACCTGTTTCACAGCTTTCATTATATATTTTAATTCCATCAATTTTCTTAAGCTCTGTGATTGCAAGCTCTCTTAGCTTTTTCTCATGTAAGGCAATATTATCTAAGCCAATGCTGCTTAAATATTTACATGCCTCAGCAAGACCAATAACACCCTCAACCATAGGTGTTCCGGTTTCAAACTTATAAGGTGTAGCCTTAAAGGTCATGCTATCCTTAGTAACAGTATCAGCCATGTCACCACCAAATTCAATTGGAGGCATCATTTCTAATAGCTTATGCTTACCATATAAACAGCCAACACCTGTAGGTCCACATAGCTTATGTCCTGAAAATGATAGGAAATCACAATCTAAATCCTTAACATCTATACTCATATGAGGAACAGCCTGAGCTCCATCAACTGAAACCACTGCCCCAACCTCATGAGCAAGCCTTATTATATCCTTTATAGGTGTTATATATCCCATTACATTAGATACATAGGTTAAGGCAACAACCTTAGTTTTACTTGTTAAAACTGATTTAAAGGCCTCAACAGTAATTCTACCCTCCTTATCTAATGGTACATATTTAAGGGTAGCTCCAGTTTTCCTACATACATTCATCCAAGGCATATGTGATGAATGATGCTCAAGCTCACTTGTAATTACCTCATCACCTGGCTTTAAGAATTCCATACCATAGCTTTCAGCAACTAAATTCAAGGCGGCACTTGCACCTCTTGTAAATACTATCTCCTCAAAGCTTGCATTTATAAACTTAGCAATTGTCTCTCTTGCTTCCTCATATAAATCTGTTGCCTCATAGGAAAGCCTATATACACCTCTATGTACATTTACACCTAGCTTACTATTATAATCATTGCAGGCCTTAATTACACAATCAGGCTTTAAAGCCATAGCTGCACTATCTAGGTAATGTAAATCTGGATTATCCCTTAATACTGGGAAATCATTACGTATTTTATTAACGTCCACAATTATCACTTCTTTATCATATTTTGAATTTCTTCATTGACTCTATCCTTCCACTCATCTAGTGGTACATTATCAATGAAAGGCTTAATAATACCCTTTAATATAAGAAGGAAGGCATCCTCCTTAGTTAATCCTCTACTCATTAAATAGAATAAATCCTCATCGCTCATCTTACCAATGGCAGCACCATGGTTAGCGAAGCAATCAAATTCATCAATTAATAGAATAGGCTTAGCCATAACCTCAGAATCATCATCCATAACGATTCCACGAGATAGCTGAGCACATTTTGATTTTTCCATACCTGAGAAAATCTTACCAGTTGTATCAAATAGGATTTTACCCTGACCCATAGCGATACCTACATTTGAGATATTAGAGAAGGTTTGCTTTTCCTTATGATTTACAACCTGATTAAAGTCACTTCTAAAGCCATCTGCAAGTATTAATGCCTTAATATCACAGCTAGCATTCTCTCTTAATAGATTAACCAATAGCTTCTCATTTGTTTCAGCTAAGGTAATTTGGTTAACAATTAGCTCACCAGAGTTTTCAAATACTCTATTAGAACTTTTACTATCAAGAATTGTATATTTAACTGAAGCATCAGCCTCAATTGTAATATTTACATCCTTATTTGATGTATTATCAATGAATGAAGCAAAGCTACCTGCCTTAACAACAACCTTACATGAATCATCAATTAAATAAATATTACTTCCAGCATCCTTAATATATATAATGCCATTTTCTACCTGACCCATGGTAGATAAATTACATAAATTAGCTTGTGCCATTATTTATTACCGCCATGAGCGCAAGAGCCTAATAATGCGTGGGTCTTCTTTTCGTCATCATTTTGAATTTCAATACCTAGCTCTTCTCTTACCCAGTCATAGCCTTCGTTATCAATCTTAGTAATAAGCTCCTTACCACCAGTCATAACAATCTTACCATTAATCATTACGTGAACGAAATCTGGCTTAATATAGTCAAGTAATCTTTGGTAGTGTGTAATTAATAAGCAGCCAAAGCTTTCATTAACCATATCATATACATTTTCACCAACAATACGAAGGGCATCAACGTCTAAGCCTGAATCAATCTCATCTAAAATTGCAAACTTAGGCTTTAGCATCTTCATTTGTAAAATTTCATTTCTCTTCTTTTCTCCACCAGAAAAGCCCTCATTTAAATATCTATGAGCTAAATCATCTGGCATCTTTAGCTCTGTACATGCCTTATCAAAGTCACGAATAAAGCTAAATAATGATACATTCTTACCTGAAGAAGCCTTCATAGCGGTTCTAATGAAATCACTATTTGTAACTCCAGGAACCTCAGCAGGATATTGATAAGCTAGGAAAATACCATTTCTAGCTCTTCCATCAACCTTCATAGGTAGAATTGACTTACCATTTAATAAAATATCTCCAGCTGTAACCTCGTATCTAGGCTGACCCATAATTACAGAAGATAATGTTGACTTACCTGTTCCATTAGGACCCATGATAGCATGTACCTCACCGGTTCTAATAGTTAAATCAACACCCTTAAGAATTTCCTTTTCCTCAACTCTAGCACATAAGCCTTTGATCTCTAAAATATCACTCACTTACATCAACCTCTTTCCATTGATATTTCTTATTATGATATATTGATGAAACTCTTTTAACCATTTCATCAAATGTTTTGACTCTTAATACATCAGCACAATCACTATCATAGGTAGAAACCCTAATCTCACTTCCCTGAAGAAGGTGATTAGATAGGCTAGTTGTCGACATACCAACAAGCCTTAGCTTCTTTTCCTGACAATAGTCCTTTAATATATTAAGAGATAATACCTTCTTGCTATAAACCTTAATATATTTATAGCCATCAAGCTTATCAAGCTTATCGAACACATCAAATTCCTGGGCTACAAGTAATGAGCCAAGCTCATTATTAATATAGTCCATCATTTCATGTACCTTCTCATCATGCTCAACTATTAAATAATAAACAAGGTTTTCCTTGCTATCATTTTCTCCAATTACTAAATTAGAGTAGGGAGCATTGATTTTAGATTGCATATAGAATTCAGCACCAGCATTATCAATTTTCTTATTATAGGTGTATAAAACATCATTAATAATATAATTTTTAAATGGATGTGAATTCATTTTTGCTAGGTAGGCATCTAATTTTTCTATTGCTATAGAATCAATAGATTCCCATCTTATATACTTAAGCCTCTTACTATCATATAAAGCAGCTCCACTCATGCAGCAGATTGGATGACTAAATTCGACATCCTCTAAAAGCGGCATAAAGGTTTGAGGTGTTCTTGTAGTAAAAAGCGTAGTATTAATTTTTTGCTCATGAAGATGATTAAGCTCATAATTTACATAGCCCTTTAGTCTATCTGAATCATGGGCTAGGGCTCCATCTATACCCACTGCAAATAATAAATCCTTATTATTCACAAGCCTTGGCATTCTAAATAGATTTACCCCAAGAGCGACAAGCACTCCTACTATTGTGGATAAAATTCTATTAAGGCCAAAGCCCCATTCGCCAATTTCTCGAGCGATAGTGGCGTTTGCATTAACTGTTATAGATAGGAAGGTCAAAATACCAACAAAGACAGCTGGCTGCTTTTTAAGGGCAACTCCTATAACTACAACAAGAACTGAAAATATTGTAACTAATAAATATGGGATAAATAGCTTATCTATTCCATCCTGAATAGTAGGCCAGTGCCCACCAAATTCACCAAATACCTTAAGAAGAATAAATTCATAGGAAACAACTAAAAGAATTCCTACAAAGCCTCCAATTAGTGAGGCAACACATCTATTAGATGCCTGCTCAATACTCTTTTTTCTATTTGGTGCAATTGAATATGCTGTTGCAATAGCCGCAAAGAAGGGATTATACCATAGGAAGGCATAATCCTTATCTGCGTTACATAAATAGCATATTGATTTTAGAATGATAAAAATCATAAGACATATAAAAATGCTTATTAACGTTTTAATCGTACGCATTCCTATCTTCTGCATAGTATACCTCAGTCTACTTAATTACAATGTTAATAATTTTCTTAGGAACTACAATTACCTTTATAATTTGATGTCCATCAACATAGCCCTTAATCTTTTCAGAAGCAAAGGCTAGCCTTTCAACCTCATCCTTTGGTGTTTCAGCATCAATAACAAGCTTATCACGCATCTTACCATTTATACTAATAGCATATGTGCAGGTAGACTCCTTAGTTTTGCTTTCATCATAGGTTGGCCATGGCTCATAAGCAATTGTTCCCTTATGACCAAGAATCTCCCAAAGCTCCTCACCAACATGTGGACAAATTGTTGAGAACATTTTAACAAAGCCCTCAATAAAGCCGATATAAATCTTATCTGCCTTATAGGCTGCGTTAACAAAAATCATTAGCTGTGAAATGGCTGTATTGAAGCCTAGGGCCTCAAATTCTCTTGTTACCTTTTCAACAGTTTGGTTATAAACAAGCTCTAAAGTTTTATCATATTCAGTAGTAAAGCGAGAGGTATATTCCTCTGAGGTTACTAATCTAAATACTCTATCAATAAACTTTCTAGCACCAACAAGGCCATCTGTACTCCATGGCTTTGAATCCTCAAGAGGTCCCATAAACATCTCATAAAGACGTAGGGCATCAGCACCATACTTCTCTACTACCTCATCTGGATTAACAACATTACCACGAGACTTACTCATCTTCTCGTTATTCTCACCTAAAATCATACCCTGGTGGAATAATCTCTTGAATGGCTCCTTAACTGGACAAGCACCAATATCATAAAGAAAGTTAGTCCAGAAGCGTGAATATAGAAGATGTCCTACCGCATGCTCAGAGCCACCAACATATAAATCAACTGGTAGCCAGTGCTTTAATAGCTCATAGTTTGCAAATTCCTTATCATTCTTTGGATCAATATAACGCATGAAGTACCAGCTTGAGGCTGCACTACCAGGCATTGTATTAGTTTCTCTTGTACCGATTTCACCAGTTACAGGATTCTTATACTTAACCCATTCCTTAGCGTTATTAAGTGGAGAGGTTCCATTTACCTCAGGCTTATAGTTATCAAGCTCTGGTAATACAAGTGGAAGCTCACTATCAGGTAGGGTCTCAGTTCTATCAGCATAGTGAACAACTGGGATTGGCTCACCCCAATATCTTTGACGAGCAAATATCCATTCACGTAATCTATAGGTGATTCTCTTTTCACCACACTTATGCTCCTTAAGCCAATTAATCATTGTATCAATTGCCTCTTGCTTACCAAGACCATTTAAGAAGTCAGAATTGATATGAGGTCCATCCTCTGTAAAGGCAGCCTCAGAAACATTTCCACCCTCTAGTACAGGAATTATTTCAATACCAAACTTCTTAGCAAATTCATAATCTCTTGTATCATGTGCAGGTACGGCCATAATTGCACCAGTACCATAGCTTGCTAATACATAGTCACTAATCCAAATAGGTGTTAATCTACCATTAACTGGGTTAATAGCATAGGCCCCTGTAAATACACCAGTCTTCTCCTTATTAAGCTCAGTTCTTTCTAGATCAGACTTCCTAGCGCATTCCTTCTTATATGCCTCAACAGCCTCTCTTTGCTCAGCAGTTGTAATTGTATCAACAATCTTATGCTCAGGTGCTAAAACACAGTAGGTAGCACCAAATAATGTATCACATCTTGTTGTAAAGACTGTGAAATCTAAGTCGTGGCCCTGTACCTTAAAAATTACATGGGCACCAACTGATTTACCAATCCAGTTACGTTGCATTTCCTTAGTTGATTCAGGCCAATTTAAATCATTTAAGCCATCGATTAGCTTTTCTGCATAGGCTGGAATATCCATAACCC
>JAHHSW010000060.1 GCA_020024985.1 Anaeroplasmataceae bacterium
CTATTAATTTGTAATACAGTTATTCGCCAAATCATTTATAATTAATTATTCTATTTTTCTATTATTATAATTTATAACTTGTATCTTTATTAACTACAAATAGTACTCTATTTCTAAATCTTTGGAAATTCTTAAACCCGAAGGAAGACCTAATGATAGTCTTGATATCCCTATTAACTCTTTCTATTTTACCATTACTTATTCGCATGTTATTTACGCAATAAAATGAGTTTAATATCTCTGTCCTCCAGCGCTTTAATAGTTCATACGCATCTTGAAATTCAGGTAAAGAAGAATTATGAAATTTGATAAGTAAATCATCAAACATATCCTTAGCATTAGCTGATGTAGCAACACTATTAAAGCTTTTATACTCACATAATAGATCATATGCCTCTTTTAACGTAGAATCTAAAGTTAGCATATAATCAATCATTTCGTGCTGAGAAAGCCATAAATGGCTTTTCCCCATCTGCTGTTTTTTATAGCTTAGAGTTTCTGGATTCTTTAAAAGTAGCTTCCAATTACGCTTATAAAGCCAATACCAATTACCTTTCTTATGTTCTAATTCAGCGTATCCCTTCATAATTCTAATTCTAGCAGAATTAAAAAATTTTGAAATGTTAAAAATTACATGGAACGAATCCGCAGATCTTTTCGACCATGGGAAGCATAGCTCCTGAACCTCTTTATAGGTCTTATAAAGGTCCATAGAGAAGAACTTTACACGTTTCCTTTCCTCTACAGGAATACGCGAGAAATAGGCTACAACATCAGCCTTATTTCTTGACGGTAGAATGTCTATTATCCTATCCTCTAGAGGGGAATAAATGACGAAGCAATAGCCATGATATGAGCAGTGCTTACTATAAACCTCATCAACACAAATAACCTCAGAAAGCTCACCACGTGGAATGTCTACATGTCTATCAAAAATATTAGCTACAGTGGTTGGTGATAATTGATGTTTATCAGCTAATGATGAGAAGGTGGCTGTGGTAGCTTTAAGATCATTTAAGACCTTGATTTTCTTTTCAAGAGAACACTTACTCTTATTAGACGTAAATGGATTTTCTTGTTTGAAATAAGCTCCACAATCACATTTATATTTTCTTCTCTTTAAGATAATCATAAGATTGTCTTCATTTACAGAAGAATGCTTAATCACTTGATTCTCAGTGCTTCTAAGCTTAGCGCTGTTAACCTGCCCACACACAGGACAAATTATTGTTTCATCTTTCATTAATTTTAAATATATGATATGATTATGATTGGAAGGATTATATACTTCAGTAGAATTATCATAATCGATATTTCGTATATAATCTAAACCCAATCTAAAAATGGATTCTTTATCCATATTAAAAAACCTCCGTATATAGTTATAAATGATTTAGCAATCTTGATTATACTATAAGGAGGTTTATTTTTTTATACACCAGTTTACTTTAAAGCTAATACACTAATATGTTTATAGCTAATACACTGATTATTTTATTGTTGGGTACTCTACCCCGATTCTTTTAATTATTCAATTAAGGCAGGTAGTCAGGTGGCTACCTGCTTATTTCTTAATTTACCCTATGTAATCGCTTACAATAATAATAATCGTTTAATTTATTATTACAGTATGGTATACTTAACATCGAAAGAAGTAAAAAAATGCTTTGTTGTAGGATTTAGGAGAATTGAATTTATGGTAGAAACTTTTACAATTGGTGGATTTCAAACCAATACATATGTAATTTCAAATGATAAAAAGGAATGTATAATAATTGATCCAAGCTTAGATTTTAAGCCTGTTTATAAATACATAGATGAAAAATATGAGCCAAAGGCTATTTTATTAACTCATGCCCATTTAGATCATATTGATGGAGCTAAGTATTATGATAACCTTCCGGTTTATCTTTATAAGTCAGCAGAAAAGATGCTTTATGATTCTCATGCATCCTTATATGATATAATTGGTAAGAAGACACCCTTTAAGAAGGGGGATTTAAATATTGTACCATTAAGTGATAATCAGGAGTTCAATTTAATAGGCTTTAATATAAGAGTAATGCATACACCAGGACATACTGAGGGTGGCTGTGTTTACTATATAAATGGTGATTTATTTACAGGTGATACCTTATTTTGTGGAACCTGTGGTAGAACAGATTTTCCTACAGGTAATCCAGAGGCAATGCTTAAGAGCCTAAATAGAATAGTTGAAAGCTTTCCAGATGATACTAAGGTATATCCAGGACATGATAGAGAATCTACTATCGGTTTTGAAAAGAAATATAATTATTATTTAAAGGATAGGTAGAAATACCTATTTTACTTTATATAGAAATAAATGCTAATTGAGGTGTTAAAATGAAGAATTTAATTTTAAAGGCTGATTATGAACCACTTTTAAATGTTTTAGATACAGAAAAGGCCATAAAGCTTTGTAAGGATAGCTTTGAGCGTGATTTAGCTAAGGCTTTAAATTTAACTCGTGTATCTGCCCCACTTTTTGTTTTCCCTAAGAGTGGATTAAATGATAATTTAAATGGGTATGAAAGAAGAGTAGAATTTGATATCAATGGTATTAGTGAAGGTGTTGAAATCGTTCAAAGCCTAGCTAAATGGAAAAGAAATGCCCTAGCTAGATATGGCTTTAGTCATGGTGAGGGCTTATATACAGATATGAACGCCATTAGAAGGGATGAGGATTTAGATAATATTCACTCAGCCTATGTCGATCAGTGGGACTGGGAGCTTATAATCTCTAAGGAGGATAGGAATGTAGCCTTTTTAAAGAGTATAGTTAGAAAGATATATTCAGTAATAAAGAAAAATGAAAGAATTATTTCTAAGGCTTATCCAGTGCTTCACCAGGAGCTAGCTAAAAATGTTCATTTTATAACTACTCAGGAAATTGAGGATATGTATCCAAATTTAACTATGAAGGAAAGAGAGTACGAGATAACTAAAAAATATGGTACTGTCTTTATTATGCAAATTGGCTGTAAGCTTAAAAGTGGTCTTCCTCATGATGGTAGAGCCTCAGACTATGATGATTGGAGCCTAAATGGAGATTTAATGATTTACTATAAGGATTTAGATATAGCTCTTGAGCTTTCCTCAATGGGTATAAGGGTTGATAGTGAATCAATTGTTAAGCAAATAAAGGAAAAGGGAGAGCTTGAGAAGTTTGAAACCCAATATGTTAAGGATGTAATTAATAATAGATTACCACTTACTATTGGTGGAGGTATTGGTCAATCTAGAATATGTATGCTATTACTTAGAAAGGCTCATATCGGTGAGGTTCAGGCGTCACTATGGAATGAGGATGACGTTTTAGCTCTTGAAAAATGTAATATAAGGCTATTATAAAAAAAGCTCCAGGGCCATAAAGTCTTGGAGCTTTTTAATTTAATCTAATTTATAGGTGCCATCCATTATCCCCTCAAGCTTTTTATACTGCCTATTATAAAATAGGGTTGTAGCTAGAAGGGTTGCAAGCTCAGCAAACGGAATTGATAAAAATAAGCCATCTACCTTTAAAATAGCAGTCATCGCAAACATGAAAACAATTATGAATACAAGTGTTCTCATGAAGGAAATTATAGCTGAGGTTTTACCATCATTTAGGGCAGTGAATAATGAGCTATTAAAAACATTAATACCTGCAAATAAATAGTTGATGCTAAATAAATAGGTTCCTCTAACAATAAGCTCCTTAATTTCCAAATCCCCATTTGAAAATAGCTTACCAGTTATATTAGCTGACGCCATTGAAGCTATAAAAACTATAACTGAAGCTATAGCTATAAAGGTGTAGCTTTTATTTCTAATATGCTTTATATTTTCCTTGTTACCAGCTCCAAAGTGATATGAGAATACTGGAGCTACACCCATTGAGTAGCCAAGGAAGAAGGAAAGCATTACAAACTGAGCATAAAGTATAACAGTTATTGCAGATACTCCCTTATTACCAATTAAATATAGCATAAACATATTAAATAAAAGGGTAATAATTGCTGATGAAAGGTTAGTTACCATTTCACTAGAGCCATTTAGCATGGCTTGATTTAGCCAAGATATTTTAAATTTAGGTAAAACTAAATATAATGATCTTCTAGAAAAAAGAAAATAAATAATTCCACCAATGGCACTAATCATATAGCCTGTAACGGTTGCCCAGGCCGCACCTGTAATACCTAAATTACATGGGCCCATAAAGACATAGTCTAAAATCATATTAGCAACACCAGCACAAATGGTTAAGGCAAGCCCAAGCCTAGGCCTTGAGTCAACTACTAAAAAGCTTTGAACTAAAAGCTGAATAGCTGCCGCAGGAGAGAAGGCTAGTATGATTACTATATAATCATGTCCATAGCTATAGGTTTCCTGATCTGCCCCTAAAAAGCTAAGTATTGGCTTTAAAAATATAATTAATAGAAGTGGAAGGATAATAGCTATTAAAACAGATACTAAGGATATTAGGCTAAAGCATTCTCTTGCCTTTTCATCCTCCCTTTCACCTAAAAGCTTTCCTACAAGGGCGCTACCTCCAGTAGAAAACATAATTCCTATAGCAAGCATAAGCCCGAAAAGTGGATAGGTGATGTTTAAAGCAGCTAGAGCATCGTTACCTACATAGTGGGTTACGAAGAATCCATCAACAATTGTATAGGATGATAGGAATATCATCATTATAATAGATGGCATAGCAAATTTAATGAGCTCAGGGAAGTTCATTTTATTTTCTATGTGCTTAATAATAATCACCTCATTTCTTTATATATAGTAATATCCTATATTTAAGGCAAATAGTCAAGAAAAAAACTTCTAAAGTTATAAATTCTACCTATTATAGGATGAAAATGTTACTGAAAAAAATAACACAATTAACCATAATTTAGGTCTATATATAATATATTATATATAAGCCTTAAAAAATTTAAGGATATTTTAATGTTTTTAGCACCAAGGGCTTGACAGTGCTAAAGGATAGTTTTATAATGATATTGCACTTGGGTAATAGGAGTGCTAGATAAAGAGGTGATTAAATGCTAACGGATCGTCAAAAGCTTATCTTAAAAGCAATAATTGAAGAGTATGTTACATCTAATGAGCCAGTCGGCTCTAAGGCATTAACTGAGAAGCCTTATCTATCCTTCTCATCTGCTACAATTCGTTATGAGATGCAGCATCTTGAGGAAATGGGGTACCTGATGAAGACACATACATCATCTGGTCGAGTTCCATCAGAGCTTGGCTATAGATATTATGTAGACCATCTAGTAATTAGAGATAGTGAGGTTACAGAGCTATATAAATATGTGGATGATATATTTAATGACCAATATTTATCTAAGGAAGAGATGACCAAGAAGATTGCTAATTTCTTAAGTGAGCTAACTGGCTACTATGCAGCAGTAATTGGTATGCCTTCTGATTTAGCTAAGGTTTTAAAGCTTGAAATTGTTCCACTTAGCGAAAATGAGGCTTTACTTTTAATAGTAACCTCAAGTGGAAATGTAGAAAGCCAAAGAATCATAGTACCAGAGGGATATAAGATGGATGATTTAATGCGTATCATCAGTATGTTTGATACAGCGATGTATAATCATTCAGTATATGAAATTAGAGATGTATTATCTAAGGAAGCCGCAAAGCCTAGAATTAGACAAATGGTCGACTTTAGAGATGATATATTAAACTTTATGATTAAAGCATTTAGCCGTTTCTTAAAGGGTGAAACCTATGACTCAGGCTTATCTAAGCTACTTAATCAGCCAGAGTTCCAGGATAGAAAGGTAATCCAAAAGATTATTCAGGCTATCAATGAGGAGCTACATAAGGCAGCTATGGGAAGTATTGATAAGGGTATTCAAATCCGTATTGGTAGTGAATCATTATGTGATGGACTTGAGGAATGCTCAATAATTTCAATACCTTATAGTGTTAATGTAAATGAAATGGGCACAATAATATTAGTTGGTCCAACAAGAATGAATTATCGTGCTACTATTCCACTTCTTGAGTATGTAGCAAAGAGCATGACTAAGCTTAATAAGAGGTAGGTGTTGAATTTGGCAGAGAATATAAAAGAAGAAGTTAAGGAAGAGGCAAAGGCTGATGCTGAA
>JAHHSW010000061.1 GCA_020024985.1 Anaeroplasmataceae bacterium
TCAAAATTACTATGGAAGTATAAAGATGATTTATATAGATCCACCATATAATACTGACGGTGACCTTATTTATAATGATTCTTTTAAAATGACAGAAAAAGAAAGTTCAAAAAAACAAGGATATATAAATGAAGAGAATGAAAGATTAGAAAAAAATACAAAAGATAGTAATAGATATCATGCTAAATGGCTAAATATGATGTATCCTAGATTAAAAATAGCAAAAGATTTATTAACAGATGATGGAGTTATATTTATTTCAATAGATGATAATGAAATTAATAGTACATTACTTAAGCCATTATATTCACTTAGTAAATAAACAGTTACTGCTAAAGCATTATTATCTACGCTTATATTTAAATCCGCTCTAATATCAAGCTTATTTCTAAATACTACATAGGCTGTACCATCAATTGCTATATTCTGATAGCTTCCGCTTAATGCTACCTCAACACCCTTATCCTTAACAATTGATATTACATCATCAAATAAGAAATCAAGGTAACCAAGATTTTGGTACTCCTCCTTATTAATAGTAATATCCTTAGCAATAGGCTTTAAATTAGTAATTGAAGCCTTTAAGCCTCCAAGAATAATATCAGCACTTAAGCCATTATCATTCTTAACTGCTATAATTAAATCACCTAAATCCTTAATTAGCTGATTTAAGCCAAGCTTTATATCTAGTGATTCCTCACCTATATTAAATTCCTTTATAAGCTCATCAAAATCAAGCTTTAATATTACCTCAATAATATTATTTAAATCTAGTGACATAGAAGGCATTTCAATGCCCATCTTAGCTAATAGCTTTTCTAAATCAGTTAGACTAAGCATTAATTTTAAATTACCCTTTTCAATAAATAAGGCATTATCAGCAAGCTTTAAATTAAAATCAACTGACATTCCCTTATATAAAAGCTCAAGCTCCGCCTCAAGCCTCATATTCTTATCAAGTGAAGCGTTAATTAAAGCATTAACTACAAAATCATTATAGCCTAGTGTTAAATTAGCACTAAGCTTCTTATTCTTAATAATTTCACCGATGCTTTCAGCTAGGAAGTCTAGATTCTTTAAATCCATAAATCCTTCCTTATTAACATCAGGGATAAGCTCAAGTGATGGCTTAATTGAAACATTAATATCATCACCAAGGCCCATAACCCTAGCACTACCATTTAAAAGCTTATAGCTATCAGTAGTCTTTAAAATATCAAGAGCTAATTCAATTTCCATTGTATCAATATGTAATAAGGCCTTAATATTAAGCTTATTACCATCCTCAACAATAGTAGCGTTATTTAAATCATCCATGATAGCTCCTGCATCTATTTGAGGTGCAGCCTTAGTACTATCTGGTGTATTATTTAAAAGCTTTTCAAGTAGTGAATTTAGTGTTTCTACTGAGGCCTTAGCCTTTAAGCCACCAAGGCTTAAATATAAGGCATCACTATATTCAATATAAATATTTTCATTTAAAAGTCCCTTAAAGACTATATTTTCTAAATCATGTAAATCTATACTAACAAGACCAGTAACAATGGCCTCATTCATTGTTATATTTAAATCTAAAGCCTTCTCATTTTGTAGGGCGGTAGTAAGCATAGTTAAAACGTCATCCTTCTTAGGTGCGTCCTCCTCACCATCGTCCTTTGGCTTTAAATCCTTATAGCTATCAAAGTAGCTAAGGCTTTGTCCATCAAACTCTACATTTGAATACTCAAATACCTCGTGGTTTTCAGTCTTAGAGGTTGCCTGAATACCCATGGTCTTAACCTCATAAACCTCTAAAACATCAATGTACTGAATTTGCCAGCCACTATTTATATTAATGCTCATCTTAATTTCCTGGAATCTAGGAACAATAGATGAACCAGAGTTAGCTAAAACCTCTCTTTTATAGTAGAATGGTGCATACTCACCATCTGGATTTAATTCCATGCTGATAGTGAAGCTACCATCTGGGTTTTGGTTTAATACTGGTGTATTTAAAATAGTATCCTTTGAGATAATATAGGCAGAGGCCTGGAATGGCTTCCAGCCATATCTTTTAAGGTAGCCCTTATGAGATAATGCCTCTGGAGTATCAGTATTCCAGCTAACATTAGCTGTACTCTTAACACTACCATCTCTAATTAAAACCTTGTCCTCATCCCAAAACTTTTGGTTGGCCTGCTTAATAAGTCCTGATGTAATTGTATTAATCATTGCCTTTTTACCCTTAACAACTCTCTCATTTAGAATTTGCTGAGTTGCTACTGAAGCATGTGACACACCTGTTGTAGTAGTTTTAAACTCCTCGGCGTTTTCAACTAGCCATAGGGCATATGCAATATTATCATATATATCATGATCAAGTGGAGTAGTTCCATCCTTCGGTGTCTCTTTTAAAGTAGTTTCAAACTTAGCATCTCCTGCCTCAATATCAACTGATGCCTTGTTTTGACCTGCTACCATGATGATACTTACGGGAACAATAATTAAAGTAAGTATTGCACATACTAGCATGAATATCTTTTTTCTTTTACTCAAGCTCATCACCAACCTTCCATCATTATAATTATATAACACTTTAAACGCGAATGTCAAATGAGTTTGACATTTTAGACCTGTTTTAGGCATCAAAAAAAGCTGAAAATGTTTACAACAGTCTCATTTTTCAGCTTTTCTATTACTTTTCTATTAATTATTTAATTAATAGGGTATCTAAATCCTTATATTCTAGCTCTAAGGCGTGAGCTACATTAGGGTTTACACATTCACCCTTATAGAAATTTACACCCTTTTTGAAGCCTAGGCTCCAATTTTTCATACCTTCAATTCCATTATCTGCTATTTGTAAGCCATAGCCTAGGGTTACATTAGTTAAGGCTATAGTTGATGTATATGGTACAGCTCCTGGCATATTAGCTACACAGTAATGTACTACCCCATGCTTAATAAAAATTGGGTCATCATGGCTTGTTGCCTTACTTGTCTCACAAATACCACCCTGGTCAATTGCGATATCAACAATTACGGCTCCACTCTTCATTTCCTTAACATAGTCTTCCTTAATTAGCTTTGGTGCCTTATCACCAGGTAATAAAACAGCTCCAATTACTAAATCAGCATCTAATAATGATTTTTCAATATTTTGCTCATTTGAGTATAGCGTAGTGACACTTCCATTAAAAATATCATCAAGGTAGGCTAATCTATTTAGGTTAGTATCAAGGATAGTAACCATAGCTCCCATACCTACTGCGGCCTTAGCGGCAAAGGTACCAACTACACCACCACCAATGATAGTAATCTTACCTCTTTCAACTCCTGGTATACCTCCTAAAAGGATACCCTTTCCACCATAGGTAGACTCAATATATTTAGCACCCTCCTGAATAGATAAGCGTCCTGCAATCTCACTCATTGGCTTTAGGCATGGAAGGTTACCCTGCATATCCTCAACTGTTTCATAGCCAATTGCACAAATTTTCTTTTCTATTAATACCTTAGCTAGCTCTGGATTAGCAGCTAAATGTAAATAGGTAAATAGGATTTGGCCCTCCCTAAGCATATCATATTCACACTCAAGTGGCTCCTTTACCTTAATAATCATATCTGATTTTTCATATATTTCCTTGGCGGAATTAATTATAACGGCTCCATTTGCTTCATATTCCTCATTTGAAAAATGAGCACCTGCGCCTGCATTAAATTCAACTAAGACTGTATGATTATGTCTTTTGAATATTTTAACATTTTCAGGTGTTAATCCTACACGATACTCGTGATTCTTAATTTCCTTTACTAGACCTATTATCATCTTATTAACTCCTTTCGATTTAGGGGTAAGTCCATTATAGTTAAAAGGACCTAAATAATCAAGAAAAAATTTATATATATACCTATGAAAGCGGTAATTTTATCTCCTATAAACGAATTAAAAAGCCAAGGCTATTAATAATCCCTGGCTTCATAATTATAATTTTTAAAATTACTTAATGTTTGCTACTCTTACAGTATCACGAGCAATCATTACCTCTTCGTTAGTTGGGATAATGTATACCTTGATCTTGCTATCTGGAGTAGAAATAATTCTTTCATCAGAGAATGTATCATTTAATACTGGGTCAAGCTTAACACCAAGAACACCTAAACGGTTACATACGTTAGCTCTTAAGTGCTTTAGGTTCTCTCCCATACCAGCAGTGAACGCAATACAATCACATCCACCCATGTATACATAGTATGCAGCGATATAGTCAACTATTCTCTTAGCTTGAACATCGAATGTAAGCTTACATCTATGATCGCCCTCATTCATACCTGCAGTAACGTCACGTGCATCATTTGATCTACCTGACATTCCTAGGTATCCTGACTTCTTATTTAAAATATTAACAACCTCTGCTGCTGTTAAATTTTCCTTTTGGCAGATATAAGATACTACTGTTGGATCTAGGTTACCAGAACGAGTACCCATTGGAATACCCTCTAGTGGTGTAAGACCCATTGATGTATCCTTACACTTTCCGCCCTCTACTGCAGAAATTGAAGCACCATTACCTAAGTGACAAACGATAGTCTTTGTCTCCTCTAGTGGCTTACCCATAAGCTCTGCTGCTCTTTGAGATACATACTTATGAGATGTACCATGAGCACCATACTTACGTACGCCATACTTTGTATACCACTCATATGGAGTTGCATACATATAAGCCTCCTCTGGCATTGTTTGATGGAATACTGTATCAAATACAACTACCTGTGGTACGTTTGGTAAAGCCTTTTGGAAAGCCTTAATACCGATAATATGTGCTGGGTTATGAAGTGGAGCTAAATCAGCAAGCTCAGCAATTTTCTCAACTACACTCTCATCTACTAATGTTGAATCCTTGAAGTATTCTCCACCCTGTACGATTCTATGACCTACGCCTGAAATCTCATCTAATGATTTTACAATCTTCTTTTCGATTAATGTATCTAATAATAATTGTACACCCTCTGCATGAGTTGGAAGCACTGGATGAGTTTCTTCCTTCTTACCATCATACTTAATTGTGAAGATACCCTCTGCAAGTCCAATTCTCTCCATTACACCTGAAGCTATTAGTGTTTCAGCTGGCATCTCCAAAAGCTGGAATTTAATTGAAGATGATCCAGCATTTACTGCCATAATCTTTGCCATAAATTTTCTCCTTATTTCCTATTTATTATTATAATTATTTCTATTAAACCACTGCTCAATCTCTAAAAGGGCTGTATTGAAGTCCTTTACATCAGTAAAGCTTGGTAGTTTAACCATAAAGCAATGCTTATCTGTAATCTTACGCTTTTGTAAAACTAGTATAAGCTTTGGCTTGGTAGCCTTAAACATTTCATCAGGAAGCTCAATAAGCCCAAGTATAGATAGCTTCTCTAAAAGCTCCTTCTTAAATGCTTGTTTCTTATCATAATCAAAGAAATCATTTTCTACAATAGCTATAATAAAGCCATCACCCTTGATCATGTCCTTATAGTGTAATAATGCCTTATAAGGGAAATATTCCTTATTTTCATCAAGCTCTGAATGTGGCATATCTAAAACAATACCATCTAAGCCATTAATACTAAGATTCAAGGTATCCTGAAGGAATACTGAAAGCTCAGTATGAAGTAAATCAGCAGTTAGTGATGTGATTTTTGTCATTAAAACATCATTATCACAGGCTGCAAGGTTTAATTTCTTATCAAGATGATTAGCTACTGAAAACAATAAATTACCAGTTCCACATAATGGATCTAATATGCTTAGCTCACTATTAGAAGTAATTCTAGTAATAAGGTAAGCAAATAAAATACCTAGGGTATCTGGAGTGGTATTACCATTAGGCATCTTCATTTCCTTAAAGCCACGTAAAACAATTGATTGAACAGCCTTTCTAACATCCTCAACTGAAAAATCAACGTCCTCAAGCTTTTTGTAAATTGCCTCTAGCTTATCATAGTCCTCTTTATTTTCAAAATCATTTAAAATTTCACCAGCCATAATATTTTTAGTGGTCATTTCAAATAATTCAAAATAAGGCTTATGATATAC
>JAHHSW010000062.1 GCA_020024985.1 Anaeroplasmataceae bacterium
ATTGTAATCTTTTAAATGTCCTCTACATGAGTACTATCTAAATATGGCTTATAATAGACAATAAAATCAAGCTTAGCCTTTAAGCTATCATATTCCTCCTTAGAAGAACTAGTATTCAGCTTATTTACAATATACCAATATAGCTCATATGATAAGTCTACATCATCATTAAAGCTATCGTATACCTCTAGCATAGATACAATAACATCTATTGCATAATCCTTAGAATAATAATTTTCCTCCATATCAACATAATTACAAATTATATAGATTAAATCATCTAGGCTTCTATCAAGGCTTACGTTATCCCAGCCTATTATAGAAGCAAGGGTATGATCACTATTAAATAAAACATTATCTAGTGATAAATTATTATGTCTATACCCATAGCCTTTAATTTTACCTAAGGCCTTAGCTAGTGAGACTAGCTCCTCCTTAGCTAAGCTTTTTAAGCTCTTACCTTCATTATAGCTAATAACATTTCCATTTCTTTTAGGAATAAAGTCAAATTGGCTTAAATCAGCATAAATCTTCCCTTCAATTTCACCTATATTATTCTTTTCTACCTCTATCATTTATATCACTCCTATCATTATAGGTTATAATTAAGCATTAATCATAGTCTATTTTAGCATAATCACTACTATTAATAAACAGACACTTTATAGTAATTTCAATATATGCTATAATTATCTCATTGTAATACTATCTTATTGGAGTGAGAGCTATGAAAAAGCAAAATCAAAGCCTGAAGGACTACTTTATAGAGGAGCTAACTAATGAAATTTTAGCTAGTAGCCTAAAGCCAGGTGACAAGCTAAAATCAATAAGGGAGCTTGCGAGCACCCATCATGTAAGTAGATCTGTTATTTTAAATGGGCTTAAGGAAATGACTGATAATGGTCTAATAGAAAAGGATGAAAATAATCACTATATAGTAAGCTCTATTAAAAAGTACAACCGAATAGAAACTATTCTTTACTTTTTAAATTTTACTAATAGCTCCTTAAATGATTTAGAAAGAAAATCCATACTAGAGATTAAATATGGTATGGATGCCTTAGCTATTGATTTATTAATAGGTAAGCTAAAGGAAGAGGATTATTTAAGGCTTAATAGTATTTTAGATATTAAAATTGGTAGGGCTAATGAGGCATTCTCTCATTTAGCCTCTCTTGAATATTTTAAATTTATGAAGGAGCTCTATTTATTAACCAATAATATGATTATGACTCTTTTTATAAATGCCTTTATTAATCCCATCCTTCTTCTTATAGAGGATTATTGTAATGAAACTAAATATGAGGATTTATTTATCTCCTCAAAAAGGATGCTAAAGGCACTTTATGAGGGTAAGCTAGAGGAGGCTAAGGCCTATTCTAAGGAAAGATTCCTTTCATAATTAAAAGGACTGTGAAAATTAAATTTCACAGCCCTTTTTTTCATCTATTCCTCAGGTACAGCAATTTCCTTGACTATAAAATCAAGTCCTGATAATACCCTTTTATCAAAGCTATGGCAATGAGGACAATAGCCCTCATGCTTAATAACATTAAAGCAGGTATGACATTTATCACATTCCGCTATTCCCTCTACTATATCTATTATAAGCTTTGTTTTTAAAAACCTAGGCTTATCATAGATAACGGCTGGAAAGCATCTTTCCATATATTCAGGAACAATTCCACTAAGCTCCCCAATTTCTAGAGTAATTGAGGCAACCTTAGGAATGTTTTGCTCATCACATATCGCTGCTACCCTTTCTACTACCTTACAAATAAGTCCAAGCTCATGCATATAAACTACTCCTTACCTGTGAAGGTTTCCTTAATACCAGTACCAACAATCTTACCAACTCTTTTAATTGCATACTCTGCAACCTTAATTGGAAGCTTTTCAAATACAGGGGCAACATCATCATATCTCTTTTCTAGATGGATAGCATCAAACTTACACTTAGTTGTACACTGTCCACAGCCTAAGCACATATATGGGTCTAGCTTAACAGCACCACAGCCAAGGCATCTTTGAGTTTCCTTCTTCATTTGCTCCTCAGTGAAGGTTTCTCTATTGTCTAAATAGCTTAGGTTAACCTCGCTTTTAATAATTGGTCTTTGTCTTGGCATTGTATCAAAGCCATCTAGAACTGCACTTTCCTTATCAAGCATTTCATAATGTCTCTTGTCACGTCCAAGAATTAAGCTTTGACCTGGCCATACAGATCTATGTAGGGAAATTGCACCCTCCTTACCAGCTGCAATAGCGTTAATTGCAAACTTAGGTCCAGTGTAGCAGTCACCACCAACAAAGATATCCTTTTCACCGGTTGCGTAGGTAAATGGATCAGCCTTAGCAGTGTTATTTGGATTAAGCTCTACATTTAAGCCATCAAGAAGGTTACCCCAAACAATTGATTGACCAACTGATACTAAGACATAATCAGCAGGAACAATCATTGTATCGTTTTCATCAAACTTAGGTGAGAAGCGGTGATTTTCATCAAATACACTAATACATTTTTTGAATTCTACACCCACTACCTTACCATCCTCAATAATAATACGCTTAGGTCCATAAGAGTTATTAATCTTAACTCCTTCCTCCTCAGCCTCTATTATTTCCTCCTCTAGGGCAGGCATCTCATCTCTTGTTTCTAGTGAATATAAATTAAGAGTCTTAGCACCCTCACGTACAGCAGTTCTTGCAACGTCTATTGCAACGTTACCTCCACCAATAACTATTACATTACCATGAAGCTTATCACCCTTATTTAAAGATACATTTCTTAAGAACTCAACACCAGTAATTACATTAGGGTTATCCTCACCCTCTATATTTAGCTTACGTCCACCCTGAGCACCGATAGCTAAATAGAAGGCCTCATAGCCTTGCTTTCTTAATTCCTCAATTGTTACGTCCTTACCTACCTCACAGCTTGTCTTAAACTCAACACCTAGGGTACGTAGGATATCAATTTCAGCCTCTATTACATCCTTTTCAAGTCTAAATGCAGGAATACCAAAGCGCATCATACCACCTAAAGAGGCCTCACGCTCAAATACAGTAACGCTATAGCCATCAACTGCTAAAAAGTACGCACAAGAAAGTCCAGCAGGGCCTGAGCCTATAACTGCCATCTTCTTTTTACTATAATCATGCTTCTTAACAGGAACAAAGCGGTTTTCTGAATTTAAATCCTGCTCAGCAATAAACTTCTTAATTTCATCGATTGCAACAGGAGCATCAATTCCTGCTCTTGTACATTCACTTTCACACTTATGAGGACAAATTCTACCACAGATAGCTGGGAATGGATTGTCCTTCTTAATAAGCTCTAAAGCTTCCTTGTATCTACCCTGGCTTGCAAGCTTAATATAGCCCTGAACAGCGATATGGGCAGGACAATTTGTCTTACAAGGTGCAGTACCTGATGGAACTACATCCTCTCTATTAAGTCTAAAGTTAACATCCCAGTCCTTTTGGCTCCACTTATGGTTAATGACCTTCTTTTGAGTTGGGATAACTATCTCCTTAGTTGAGCATAGCTTTTGACCAAGCTTTAGGGCATTAGTAGGACAGTTTTCAACGCATTGACCACAGGCAACACAGTTTGCCTCATTAACCTCAGCTACATAGTTACTTCTACATGCCTGAGGGGCCTTAAACATTGTAGCTACACGCATAGCATAGCATGAGCAGCTACAGCAGTTACAAATAGCAGCTGATTCACCAAAGCCCTCAATATTAGGCATTTGATGCATTAAGCCATTTTCCTCAGCCTTACGGAAGATTTCTAATGCTTCCTCTCTTGTGATTCTTCTTGCCTTACCGGTACGAATAAAGTATTCAGCACCACTACCCATTTGAACACACATATCATACTCTAAATGTCCACAG
This sequence comes from Anaeroplasmataceae bacterium, assembly GCA_020024985.1. Lineage (GTDB taxonomy): Bacteria > Bacillota_I > Bacilli_A > Acholeplasmatales > Anaeroplasmataceae > Anaeroplasma. The sequence continues at coordinate 3,898 of JAHHSW010000062.1, forward strand.
CCCTCGCCCATTACACGGCGTGAGGCTCTACATGAGCATGGTGAAACACTAAATGTATCATACTTATTTAAATAATAAGAAATACGCTCCAAAGAAATTGCCTGAGAGTTACCAGCTATTGCTGACTCAATTGGAATAACTCTCATCATTGAATGTCCTGGAGGTAGCATTGGAACTAGATTTTGAACTCTAGTTCTAGTATATTCCTCAAAGGCAATACCAATTTCTGGATACTTCTCTAGATTACCTGGAGCATTAACCATCATCTCAAGAATACCTGGAGCGAATATTTGAATCATATAATTTAGCTCCTTAGTCTCCTCATTAGTAAAGCTCTTTACAACACCTAAATTACATAGCTCATCTAGTAATCTAAAGGTTTCCTCCTTACTCTTACCACATCTTTTCGCAATTGTTTCTAGATTCTTAGGCTTTCTTAGCTCCATAGCTAAGGCTACATCAGCCTGATCATCTGTAACACAGCATGCTAAAGAATAATATTCTGGTGCATTCTCATCTATTTTATTTACCATACCAGTTAAGCCACCAATCATCTTGGCTAGCTTAACAATCTTTTTTCTTAACTCTGCCATAATTTTACCTACCTTACGTTTTTATTAGCTTCTTCTCTTAACCAATTTAACCAAGCATCAAAGCCCTCACCTGTTCTACTAGATACAGGGAAAACCTTAATATTAGGATTTAGCCTCTTAGCTCTCTTTGTACATTCCTCAATATCAAAATCAAAATAAGGTAGTACATCAATCTTATTAATTAATAATGCATCACAAATCTGAAACATTAATGGATACTTAAGTGGCTTATCATCACCCTCTGGTACTGATAAAATCATCGCATTCTTAGTAGCACCTGTATCAAACTCAGCAGGGCATACTAAATTACCTATATTCTCTAATACCACTAAATCTAAATCCTTAGTTCCAAGACCCTCAAGGCCCTGTCTAGTCATTGAGCAATCCAAATGGCACATACCACCAGTATGTAGCTGAATAACCTTAGCTCCAGTCTCCTCAATAGTCTTAGCATCAACATCTGAATCTATATCAGCCTCCATAATACCAATACGGTATTCATCCTTTAAAGAGGCTATTGTTCTTCTTAGGGTTGTGGTCTTACCACTACCTGGAGAAGACATTAAATTTAAAAGAAAGGTTTTATTCTCCTTTAATTCATCTCTAAGAATATCTGCTTCCTTTTTATTATCCTCAAAAATATTAGCCTTAATTTCTAAAATCTTAAATTTTTCCACAGTACTTCACACTCCTAACATAATTATAGATTATATATAAAATTTATCCTATCATATAGTCTATACTAACTGTCCCTTTTTAAATGACACTTACTGCTAGCAGTATTCGTAAGTAAAAATAAAAGAATGGACTAGAAGTTGTCTAATCCATCCCTTTACCACATATATATATATAAACATTTCGGAATACTTTAATTAATTTTTACTAACCTATAGCTAATAAAATAAGCCATCCTTAGCTTATTACACTTAATAAGATACAAGTATAGCTCATTTTTCCCAAATAAATTAATAAGGTGGGAAAATTTCCCACCCTACTATGACTCATTACTATTATAATTAATTAATATCTCCTCAAAAGGCTCTGGCTCTCTTAGCTCATCAATAATATACTCATAAGCCTTACTTAAAAAGTCCTTATCTCTACAATACATATTTTCTTCCTTTAAGGACTTAAATTCCATACCAATACTCTTAGCATATTTTCTACAGATAATATGCTTAAGCTGGAAATTAAGCTTATCAATATATTCCTGAGGCTCTACATTAATTACCTCAATATCAGTAACAACACATTCCTGGTACTTCTTTAAGAAATCTACCATTACCTCAATATGCTTATCCATAGCCTCCTTATGCGCCTTCTCCGTCACGCCTCCTCCTCCACCAACATCAATACCCGTTCTGACGTTTTTTATAAAAACCAGCTCTTCAGACGTGTTTTCATCCGGCCTCAATGTCTCCAGCAAACCCTTGACGCC
>JAHHSW010000063.1 GCA_020024985.1 Anaeroplasmataceae bacterium
ATTTTAGCTAAAAGCCTCAAAAAAGGCTCTAAATGGCCTAAAAATTAATATTTTACTTGCAATATCCCTTAAAGTTTAATATACTATTAAAGAAAATTGGAAAAATATTGAAGGGTCGTGTAATTTATGGGTAGAGCGCATGAGGTAAGAGCAGCGTCTATGGCTAAAACAGCCGCTATGAAGTCATCAAAATATGCAAAATGGGGTAAGGAAGTATTTGCAGCAGCAAAGGCTGGAGTTCCTGATCCAGAAATGAATTTAGGCTTAAAGCGTACTATTGAGCGTGCAAAGAAGGATCAATGTCCTGCAGACGTTATCAAGAGAGCAATCGCTAAGGCAGCAGGTTTACAATCTGGTGCAACAAAGGAAAAGGTATATGAGGGCTACGGTCCTGGTAATGTAGCTATGATTGTTGAGTGCTTAACTGACAATGATAATAGAACATTTACTGAGGTTCGTACAGCATTTAATAAAACAGGTGGTACAATCGGTACATCTGTAAGCTATTTATTCAATAGAAAGGCTCAATTCGAGTTCACTGGTATGAGTGAGGATGAAGCTATGGAGGCTTTAATGAATGGAGATGCTGATTTCGAGGAAATTACAACAAATGAGGATGGTTCAGTATCTATCGAGGCTACACCTGATCAATTTGAAGCAATTAAGGCAGCATTATTAGAAGCAAAGCCAGAGCTTGAATTTGATACTTGCTCAGTTGATTTAGTTCCATCTACATATGTTGATCTAGATGAGGATCACCTAGGTAAGTTTGAAAGACTTCTTGGTCTTTTAAAGGAGTTTGATGATGTTAACGAAATTCATCATAACGCTAACCTACCTGAGGAAGAGGAAGACGAGGAGTAATATAAATTTTAAGGAAGCTTTGGCTTCCTTATTTTTGTAATTGGAGGTTATTTTATGAAAGCAATTATTGAAAGTGATCAATTTAATAGAACCCTAAAGAGAATGACTCATGAAATTATAGAAAGAAATGAGGATTTAAATAAAATAATCCTAGTAGGAATTGAAAGAAAGGGTACACCTATCGCAAGAGAAATCAAGGTCCTGATTAAGCAATTTGAGGATGTTGATGTACCACTTGAATCATTAAATATAAATTCTCATAGAGACGATCATAAGAAGAATACACTAGATAAAAGTGTCTTTAGCAATAATATTAATGACCATATTATTGTTTTAGTAGATGACGTTTTATGCACAGGAAGATCTGTAAGGGCAGCGATTGATGCCATTATAGATATGGGTAGGCCTAGTAAGGTTGAGCTTGCTGTCTTTGTAGATAGAGGACATAGAGAGCTTCCTATTAGAGCTGACTTTGTTGGAAAGAGTATTCCAACTAGTAAAAGTGAAATGGTAGTAGTTGATTACGAAAATAGACAGGTTATCATAAAATAGTTTCATTAAAAAGTTTATAAATGTCGTTTGTTGTGGTATCATTATAGATATAAATAAATATATTAATATATAGAGGGGGATAAAATTTATATGTTAACAGATTTAGAGATTGCTCAAGCAGCTGATATTAAGCATATTAGTGAGATTGCAAGCGAGCTTGGAATTAATGAGGATGCTTTAGAGCTTTATGGTAAATATAAGGCTAAGGTAGATCCTACAGCAATTAAAGGTAATAAAAATGGTAAGTTAGTATTAGTTACTGCAATATCTCCGACACCTGCAGGTGAGGGTAAGAGTACTACAACTATTGGCTTATGTGATGCTATGAATAGATTAGGCTATAAGACAATGGTTGCCCTAAGAGAACCTAGCTTTGGACCGGTTATGGGTGTAAAGGGTGGAGCTGCTGGTGGTGGCTATGCACAGGTTATTCCTATGGAGGACATTAACCTTCATTTTACAGGAGACCTACATGCAATTACAACAGCAAACAACGCTATTGCAGCTATAATTGATAATCATATTCATCAGGGAAATGCCTTAGGTATTGACCCAACTAGAATCGTTTGGCATAGATGTCTAGATATGAATGATAGATCACTTAGAAATGTAATAGTAGGTCTTGGTGGACATGCTAATGGTGTACCAAGAGAGGATCATTTTGATATTACTGTAGCTTCTGAAATAATGGCAGTAATGTGCTTATCTACATCAATGGAGGATTTCAAGAATAGGGTTGGAAGAATCGTTGTTGCATATAATTATGATAAGAAGCCAGTTACTGTTAATGATTTAGAGGCAACTGGAGCAATAGCATTAATAATGAAGGATGCTTTAAAGCCAAATTTAGTTCAAACACTAGAGCATAATCCAGCCTTTATTCATGGTGGTCCATTCGCAAATATTGCGCATGGCTGTAACTCAGTTTTAGCAACTAAAACTGCCATGAGATTAAGTGATTATGTAATTACTGAGGCAGGCTTTGGTGCTGATCTTGGTGCTGAAAAGTTCTTTGATATTAAGTGTCCATCTGCAAGTATTAAGCCATCTGCAGTAGTAATTGTAGCTACCATTCGTGCACTTAAGATGCATGGTGGAGTCTTAAAGGAGGACCTAAAGGAAGAGAACGTTGAGGCCTTATTAAAGGGTATTAGTAATTTAGAGAAGCATATTGAAAATGTTAAGAAATTCAATTTACCATATGTTATTGCTATTAATAAGTTCTATACTGATACTGAAAATGAAATCAATGCCCTATTAAGCTGGGCTAAGGAAAATAATCATGAAATTTCATTATCCGAGGTATTCACTAAGGGTGGTGAAGGTGGAGTTGATTTAGCTAATAAGCTAGTTAATAAGATTAACACTGAGGATGGTACTAATACATTTACTCCATTATATGATTATGAGGATACAATTAAAAATAAGATAACTAAGATTTGTAAGGAGATTTATGGAGCTCAAAATGTAGAGTTCTCAAGTACTGCTAAATCTCAAATGACACAATTTAAGAAGAATGGTTGGGAAAATTTACCAATTTGTATGGCGAAAACTCAATATTCATTCTCCGATAATCCAAAGCTTTTAGGTAGACCTGAGGGCTTTACAATGACAATAAGAGAGGTTCTTCCTGCAATTGGAGCTGGATTCATAGTAGCATTAACAGGAGATATTATGAGAATGCCAGGCTTACCTAAGGTACCAGCAGCCAATCGTATGGATGTAGTAGATGGAAAGACTGTGGGCTTATTCTAAAAAAAAGAGGAGTGATTATTTATGGAATTCGTAACAGGACAAAGACAGGTTGTTATCAACTTTTCTGAATCATTTTGTAAAACTGAGACTGAAATTTTAAATTCAGCCTGCTTCAAGGGCGTTTGGAAAAAGTTCTTGATGAATATAAGAAAGAGAGAAAGACAAGACTTATTAAAGATTTTAAAGCTATTTCCAAAGCCAGAAACTGATTACATTGACTTATTTAAGCTATTATTATCTTTTGATATAGATGAAATTAAGGCAATGTCACCATTCTATAATATAGCATTAGAATATAGAGAAGGAATTTATCAGTTAGTCGAGGAATTCTATGATTACTGGAGAAAGCTTGAAAGATACTCAGTAGTATTCTCAAATAAGGGAATTGGTGGTATTGAATCATCAACCTTTATTAGTGCTCAAGCATCCTTCACTAGCCTAGTATTAAAGACATATAGAACAATATCTGAAAAGCTATATGGTGAGGATTTTAATATTTATCGTCAGCTACCAGCAGGTATCAATGCAGCCTTATTAATTTCAAAGCATGCATGGATGCCAGCAAATAGCCCATATGCCTTCCTAGCAAAGAGTGAGGCAATTGAGCAAATCCTTATACGTCCACCATTTATTTCTTATTCAGACAAGAATAAGAGAACAGGTACCTATAAGGAGGTATTTGAAAATCCTATTAATTTATTTAAGGATAAGATTAAGGCATCTGAATACTATTGCTACCCAGCAATGGTAGGTAGTGCCCTAACCTATGTATATTTCCATAGAGATTATATGGCACATGGTATTACGCTATGTAACCTATTTGAGTTCGTACCACTATCAAGAATTAAGGGTAAGAAGCCAGATTGTATTTATATCTTTGGTGCACCATATAACGATGAATCATATTTCTATCATGATAAGGAAAATGATATCTTTGTTGGTGTAGCACCACATGATGCATCAATCGATTACTTCGGATATATGAAGAAGATGATGCTTACCTTATATAACACAAAGATGATTGAAAGTGGTAACCTTCCACTTCATGGTGCTTGTGTACATATCACAATGAAGAATGGTACAAAGAAGAATATTGTTATTATAGGAGATAGTGGAGCTGGTAAGAGTGAATCACTAGAGGCCCTATCAGCAGTAGCTGGAGATAACATTTCAAATCAATTAACAGTATTTGATGATATGGGTACATTTAAGATGGTTGATGGTAAGATTAAGGCCTATGGTACTGAAATTGGTGCCTTTGTAAGACTTGATGATATGGCATCAGGCTATGCCTATAATGAAATGGATAGAGCAATTTTCATGAACCCTGATAAGGTAAATTCAAGACTAGTAATTCCGGTAGCTACCTACCCTCAAATAATGAGAGGCTATGAGGTTGATATGGTGCTTTATGCAAATAACTATGACCCAGAGGAGGTAGCACCTGAGGCTATTACCTTCTTTGATAATATAGAGGATGCTAAGAAGGTATTCATAAGAGGAGCTCGTAGGGCTAAGGGAACTACTCAAGAAATTGGTCTTGTTGAATCATTCTTTGCAAACCCATTTGGACCAGTTCAAAGAGAAGAAAAGACAAGAGTAATTATTGATTCAATGTTTAAGTGGTTATACGATAATGGAATTCCAGTTGGTGAGCTACATACAAGGCTTGCAGTTCCAGGTGCTGAGCATGATGGCCCAGCTAAGGCAGCTAGAGAATTATTTAAACTACTTGAAAAGTAATAATTAGGGCGTAGAAATACGCCCTTTTAAATACTAAGGAGGACTTAATATGATAGATTCACACTCACATCTATTTGCAGAGGAATTTAAGGATGATTTAGAGGAATGCATAGAAAGATGTAAGGAAAATAATGTTAATAAAATCATTTTGGTTGGCTTTTCAAAAGAGACTAATAGAGAGGCCCAAAGATTAAGTAAGCTATATCCTATTTTCTATCCTACTGCAGGTGTACATCCCTGTGATGCCAATAAGGATTATCTAGAGCAATTTGCTGAGCTTAAGGAATTTATTAAGGAAAATAAGGTTTACGCTATTGGAGAATGTGGTCTAGATTACTATTGGGATACCACCTTTAAGGAAGAACAAAAGAAACTATTTAAGCTTCAATGTGAGCTTGCTATTGAAAATGCTCTTCCAGTTATAGTCCATATGAGAGACGCTACTAAGGATGCTTATGACATCTTAAAGGAATATAGTGGTAAACTAAAGGCAGTTATGCACTGCTATAGTGGCAGTAGTGACATGGCTTTAGAATTTTTAAAGCTAGGATACTATATTTCTCTTGGTGGACCAGTAACCTTTAAAAATGCTAAGGAGCCAAAAAAGGTAGCTACTATTGTACCACTTGATAGGCTTCTTATTGAAACTGATTGTCCATATCTTGCTCCTACCCCAAATAGAGGTAAAAGAAATGAAAGCTCCTATGTTAAGCTAGTGTGCCAGGAAATTGCTAGCCTAAGAGGATTAAGCTTTGAAGAGGTAGAAAGAGCTACAGAAGATAATACAATTAGATTATTTAAGCTAGATAGATAATATAAAGCTAATTTAATATAAATTAAGCCTCCTACTATAGCTATAAGCTTTTTAAAGCCTAGATAGATTGTTAGGAGGTTTATTTTTTCATTCAAGAAGGTTTATTTTTTTCCTAAAATTATAAGGAAAATT
>JAHHSW010000064.1 GCA_020024985.1 Anaeroplasmataceae bacterium
TTACGTTTGAGGTGCAGTATGGATGATTATTCTATGAAGCTTAGCAAAAAGCAAATGCTAATGACTAGCTTTTTACTTTTTTCCCTGTTCTTTGGAGCAGGTAATTTAATATTCCCACCATTTTTAGGTGCAGAGGCAGGAAAAAATATGCCTATAGCGATTATAGGATTTTTAATAACTGCAGTAATACTACCTGTTCTAGGAGTAGTAATCGTAGCTAAATTTAAAGGACTAGACAAGCTTGCTAGTAGAGTAAATCCCAAGTTTGCCTTGGTGTTTACAATAATTATTTTACTTTCAATAGGGCCTGGTCTTGGTATACCAAGGGCAGCCTCAGTTCCCTTTGAAATGGCAATAATGCCTTATTTACCAGAAAATTTGAATCCAAAAATATTTTTATTAATTTATTCATTGATATTTTTTGCATTAGCCCTATGGCTATCACTTTCTCCGCTTAAGCTACCAAAGCGTGTAGGATATATATTAACTCCTACGCTATTAATATTAATTGTTACTTTATTTGTTACCTTTATGGTAAATGGTACAAGGAATATAGGAGAAGCAGCTGGTGGTTATATAGATTCTTCATTCTTTGTAGGCTTTAATGAGGGGTATCAAACAATGGATACCATTGCAGCCTTAAATTTTGGTTTAGTTATTGCAACTACCTTAAATGATATGGGCGTTTCAGATAATAGGAAGGTCGTTGGCTATACTGTAAAGACTGGTATCTTTGCTGGAGTTATTTTATCAGCAGTATATTTAATGCTTGCATATATGGGTATGGCTGTTTCTAAAATCTATGAGGGAAGCGAAAATGGTGCTGTAATTTTAAGAGGTATCACTAAAATGCTTTATGGTGATGCTGGTGCTATAATTTTAGCAACTATTTTTACATTAGCATGCTTAACTACCTGTGTAGGCTTAATAACATCAATATCAAAATATTTCTCTGATACATTTAAGAAGTTTAAGTATACTCATGTAGCAATATTTATTACAGTAGTATCATTCTTAATTTGTAATCTAGGCTTAAATATGATTTTATCAATTTCTATTCCAGTATTAAATTTCATTTATCCAGTATCAATAGTTTTAATTATCTTAGGCTTCTTTGATAATTTCTACAAGAATAATAAGCTAATTTATCCTTTAACAATAGCCTTAACTGCTTTAATTAGCTTTATATATTCATTACATCATTTAAAGGTTCCTCTAGGATTTTTAGATGTCGCTTGCTCATATATACTTGGCTATGAGCTTGGCTTTGGTTGGGTAAGCTTTGCGATATTTGGAGTATTAATAAGTGGAATAGTAGCACTTATTAAATATTTTATTAATAAAAAAGCTGCAAATGCTGAGCTAAAGGAAGAATAAATTTGAAAAAACACTCCAAAAAATGGAGCGTATATTATAACTTAATTAAGATAAGAAGGATTAATTCCTTCTTTTTTTGGCTTTTTATTAAATTTATATAGCGCAAAATGCATACATTAGCCTGATTATAATTAAAAAAGTGAAATTTAGCTAAATATGCAAGAGCTTTCATAGATAAAGCCTTAGCTTACAAATTGGTAAGATATTTCATAATTTACTATAAAAATGTTGATTTACTCCAAAGAGGTTGTATAATAATGGCAGCATTAGATAGGAAGTAACAATTAAATAATTCAGGTATAAGAGGGTTTATAGTCCGATTACTATTTAATTGGGACAACTAAAGTAAGTTGAGAAAAAGGGAAAAGAAAAAATGTTAAAAAAAGAAATTAGCAATCGCAGCAATTGCTGCAGCAGTTGGTTTAACAGCCGTATCTTGTAAGGGAAATTCAAATGAAATGTCAATCTTCCTTTATCAAGACAAATATGTTTATCAAGATGGAATGCCAGTTTTTGAAAAGGCAAACCAGTTAGCAGGTATTGAGCTTGAGGGCTTTTTACAAAAATATGATTCAAACTACAAGCAAAAATTTACTACTGGTGGCAAGGATTGTAATATCGTAGTAATAGACCAAGATACAATTGAGTCTACAGCCTTATCAGATGAGCTATACATTGATAGCACTCCATATATTACTGAGGAGATAACTCCAAATTTAACTAAGTTCTTTAATGAAAATCCAGAGAAGAAGCATTGGGCTACATCTGTTGATGGTAAGATTTATGGTATCCCATTCTATACTGCAGGTAAAACTGCTAAGGCATTCTTTATTCGTTTAGACTGGTGTAAGAAGCTTGCTGCAAACAATAAACTTCCAGAGGGAGTTATACTAGATAATTTAGATTCAATTACTGTAGATCAGCTACATGATTTATTATTAGCCTTCAAGACTAATAAGAGCTTATTAACAGATGCAAATAATATTTATCCATATTTTGACCGTGATGCTAGATTCGGTCTTGGTGAACTAGCTTCATTCTGGGGTGGTTCATTCATTTATGAGGTTAGAGATGGTAAGGTTGTATTCGGTGCAGCTACTGATGAGTTCAAGACTGCTATGAAGAAGCTATCAACTTGGTATGCTGAGGGTATCATTGAGCCTACTATTTTAGATAATCTTAAGGATAAGAGAGTTACCTACTTTGGACAAAATTCAGGTGGTATGACTCATGACTGGTTAGGATTTACTTATAGCTTTAACGATGTTGCCGCTAAGGATACAGAGCATAAGGAGCTTCCAGAGGGCTTTGAGCTACTATGTATTTGTCTACCAAAGAGAGCTGATGGTGTACAAATTAAAAGAACAAGTCGTAAGGCTATTGGTAATGTAACAGCTATCAATAAGAGAAACACTGAGGAGCAAAGAATTAAGATTATGAAGTGGATTGATTTTCTTCAGTCCTGAAGGAAATGAATTACTAAACTTTGGTGTTGAGGATGTACAATATCCAAAGGGTGATGGTAAGAATGTATTTACTGATAAGATCTTAAACTCTAGCGCAACAGCTTTAGCTAATCTATATCAGGTTGGTTGTCAATTACAAACTCCAGGTGTTCAAGACTTCGAATATGAGAAGGCTTGGTTATCAGAGCCTGCTAAGAAGGCAATGGAAAGCTATAATCCAATCGTTGATACTCATGCAAATGACTTAATTTATCCAAATATCAAGTTTACAAAGGAAGATTATGAGGTTGTAAATAAGGCAAAGACAGCAGTTGAGCAAAAAATGATGATTTATGTAAATAAGTGGCTAAAGGATGGTAGCACTTTAACTGACGCTACTAAGGCATGTGAGGAATATGATGCTATTATCGAGTCTATGTGTGGTGTTGATCTACAATTATTAGGTCTTGGTCATGATGGTCATATCGGATTCAATGAGCCAGCTGATCATTTCGCTCAAAAGACAAACTGTGTTAATTTAACAGAAATGACTATTGAGGCAAATAAGAGATTCTTTGCTTCAATCAACGATGTACCTCGTCAAGCATATACAATGGGTATTGGTACAATTATGGCTGCTAAGACTGTATTAATGGTAGTCAGCGGTAAGGATAAGGCTCAAATTGTAAAGGATGCATTCTTTGGCCCTGTAACTCCACAGGTTCCAGCTTCAATTTTACAATTCCATCCTAATTTTATTCTAGTTGCAGATGAGGATGCTTTATCACTAGTTAAGTAATCGGAGGCTATTCAATGTTTATTCAAAGTAGAAGAGTTTGGTTTGCAAATCAATTTGTAAGTGCTCAAATTGAATTTGAAAATGGTAAAATTACTCGTATTTATGATTATAATGAAAAGAAATGCGATAAGGACTATGGAGATTTAAGAATTGTACCAGGATTTATTGATGTACATACTCATGGTGCTTATGGCTTTGATACAAATTATGCAGAGGAGGAGGGCCTACGCTACTGGATGAGACATATTCCAGAGGAGGGTGTAACCGCTATTCTTCCTACAACTGTTACTCAGCTTCCTGAGGTTTTAGCTCCTGCTCTAAAGAATGTTGCTAAGGTAGTTAAGGAAGGCTATGAGGGTGCTGAAATTCTTGGTGTTCACTTCGAAGGACCTTACCTTGATATGAAGTATAAGGGAGCTCAGCCACCAGAGGCTATTGCTAAGCCAACAATTGAAGAGTTTAAGTACTATCAGGAGTGTGCTAATGGCTTAATTAAGTATATTACCATTGCTCCAGAGCATGATGAGGACTTTGCTTTAATTAGATATATGAGTCAAAATGGAGTAGTAGTATCAATGGGTCATAGTAGTGCAACTTATGAGCAAGCGCTTCTTGGAATTGCTAATGGTGCAACCTCAATGACTCACGTTTATAATGGTATGACTCCATATCATCATAGAGATTTAGGACTTGTAGGTACTGCCTTTAGAGTTAGAGATATTTATGGTGAGGTAATTTGTGATGGCTGTCACTCAACCTTCGCTGCTTTAAATAATTTCTTTACTACAAAGGGAAGAGATTATTCAATAATGATTTCAGATTCCTTAAGACCAAAGGGCTGCTCACCAGATGGTGAATATACCTTAGGTGGTCATCCAATCGTAATTGGAGAGGATGGTCTTGCAAGAATTAAGGGTACTGACACAATTGCCGGATCTACTCTAAGAATTAATAAGGGACTTAAGAATTTAGTAGAGTATGCATTGGTACCATTTGATGTTGCCTTAAATTCATGTACAATTAATCCTGCTAGATGTCTACGTGTAGATGATAGAAAGGGTAGAATTAAGGTTGGCTATGACGCAGATATGGTTGTATTAGATAATGATTATAATGTTATTGAAACCTATTGTCGTGGCAAGGAAATGCTAAATAATAAATAATTGAGGTAGAGAATATGTTTTCTAATATTTTAGATAAGGATTTTAAGCCTGCCATCCTTGAATTAAGAAAATTCAATGAGGATGTAAAAAAGGATCCAAATAGAGTTCATTTAATTATAGCTATTGAAAGAAACCATGGCTATATTTATCGTAAGGAGCTTGATATTTTATCAGAGGGTGTTGATGATGAAAGAAATACCTTTATGGTAGAAAGAATTATTAAATCAATTTTATGGGTAGTTGGAGGCTATAAGATTTTTATAGCTGGCTCTCATAAGGTTTACGAGGATATTAAGAGCTACTATAAGAAGGGTGGACTTCGTGAATTTGATTATGATTTCATGAGTAATGTTTATGAAAATGAGGTTCAGGTTATTGAGTGCACCTATGATAATATTCCAGCTGAGGTTTCATCATCTATTCCAGCTCTAGGTGAGCTTAAGGGTAGAAGAATCGGCTTTGATGCTGGTGGTAGTGATAGAAAGTGCTCATGTGTTGTTGATGGTGAGGTTACCTATTCAGAGGAGGTAGTTTGGTTCCCTAAGCTAAACTCTGATCCACAATACCATTATGATGGAATTTATGCAGCTATGAAGAATGCCATCGAGAAGATGGGTGGAGATGTTGACGCAATTGGTGTTTCATCTGCAGGTGTTTATATCGATAATAAGGCAATGGTTGCTTCATTATTCATTAAGGTAGCTAAGGATGATTTTGATAAGAGAATTAAGACTATCTATATTGATGTTGTAAAGCAGCTTGAGCGTGAGCTTGGACATAAGATTTCTTTAGTTGTAGCAAATGACGGTGATGTTACTGCCCTAGCTGGAGCAATTGATCTTAAGGACACAGGAGTTCTAGGTATTGCTATGGGTACTAGTGAGGCTGTAGGCTATGTTGATGCTAAGGGTAATCTAACTGGTTGGTTATCAGAGCTTGCCTTTGTACCAGTTGACTTTAATAAAAATGCAATGGTTGATGAGTGGTCCCTAGATTTTGGTGTAGGCTGCAAGTATTTCTCACAGGATGCAGTAATAAAGCT
>JAHHSW010000065.1 GCA_020024985.1 Anaeroplasmataceae bacterium
GCCTCTAAATCATTATTTATTTCATATTCAACATACTCATAGCTTAAGGAAATTAAAACATGGAAAATTAAATCCTTATAGCTATAGCCAAGTGGCTTAATAGCATTACTATAATCATTTAAGGCTCTAATTACCTCATTAATTTCCTTGTATTTTAAGCCATTAAGCTCACGCATGTCATAGCTAAAGCCATTATTAGGAATAGTTAGGTATTCTATTATTTCATCATAAATTGAAACGTTATCATCATTTTTCTTATAAAGGGCTAGAATATAGCTATCTAAATAGCTCTTGTAGGCTTCTCTTTCCTCTAAATAATCGTCTCCTCTACTAGAAACCTTATATTGAGGTAGGGTAGCTGTTCTATAAAGCTCACTAATAAAATCATTCTTGTTAGCCTTATTTGAATGTAATTCAATAGCAAAATCCTGAAGCCCTACCCTTTTTAAATTATTGTAAACAACCTGTAGGGCTGCAAGCTTTTCAGAAACAAATAATATCTTTTTACCATTACCTATTAGGGTAGCGATTATATTTGTAATAGTTTGACTTTTACCACTTCCTGGAGGTCCCTGAAGGGTGAAGCTATTGCCCATAGCCGCAAGCCTTATCGCCTCTAGCTGAGTTGAATCATAATCCTTTACTGGATATATTTTTACCTTTTGGTCCTCTAAATATGGTAGCTGCTCACCATAAATAAGAGCCCTTATACAAGGGTTACTTGTAACAACACGCTCATTATTTACTAAATCTGCATACATATTCATTTTAGAAAATGAGAATATTCCCATCGCAATTTCATTATGAACAGTAAATCTACCCTTAAGGGCCTTATTTACTCTACTTAAATAGCTACTAAGCTCCTCATCCTCTGATGATATAGTAGGAATATTTAAATTGAAATTTTCCTTGAAATAATAGTGAAGAGTAGGGTTTAAAATAATTTCATCCTCTCTTTCCTTTATTTTATAGCCATTTTGAAGCTTATCAAAAAACAAAGGAATTAATAATAGTGGAGCCCTATAGCTTACCTTGTTTTCAGTATATTCAACAAAGCCAAAGGCAAGGTATAAGGTATTAATACCCTTTTCTCTTATAGAAAAATTATATTCCTTAGCTAAGCTTTTTAATACCCTTTCCTGGCTGTAGCCCTGCTTCCAGCAAATAAGCTCATTTGGCTTTACAATAGGTGAGGCTATATCTAATACCTTACTAATAGAATAGCTTGAAATATCGCTATCTAAATCAGTTGTAAGCTTACTTTGACACTCTAAAATTGATTTTAAGGGAATTATCTTATATTCCTTAGAATCAATAATACCTCTATATAAGGAATCGGTATCTTTAGCTAAAACACTAATTCCCTTATAGCCAGTTTCCTTATAATTTAATAATCTATTTCTTTTACCTAAATCAAGTAAATGGTTAGAAAGTTCCTTAAAGCTCATATTGCACCTCCTAGAACATTGTTGAGAATATATTTAAGATAAATGCAATAATCCTTTGATATATTGGTCTTTTCTTCCATTCCTCATAGGTTACTAATTCACTTATCTCTATTGTATCAAGATAATCCTTTTTCATAGTCAAAATTTCTGGGTCATCCTGAATAAGCACACCACACTCATAGTGTAGGAATAGTGATCTATAATCAAAATTAATAGTACCGATAAATGCATATTTATCATCGACTATAACATTTTTAGCATGATTAAAGCCAGGGCTAAATTCATATATTTCACCACCAGCCTTTAAAATTTGCCTGTAGCACTCTCTACCCATATAATAGGCAGCTGGCTTATCAGGAATTTTAGGCATTAAAACAACTACTCTAACCCCACTTTTTACCTTTAAAACAAGGCTATGAAGAATAATATCATCAATAATAAAATAAGGGGTTGAAATAAATATATATTTTTCTGCATCATTAATTAGCTGAACAAATAAATCATAGGCTAGATTTGCATTATTAATAGGTCCATCACCAAAGGCTTGAACAAAGCCCGGTGTTTCATATTCTAGATGACTGTAGGGCTTAACCTCAAAGGTCCTTCTTGTTGACATAAACCAGTTTTCCTTAAATAAATCAATAAAGGAATCAACAATAGGTCCCTCAAATTTACCACAGTTATCTCTCCAATAGCCAAAGCGGTCCTTTCTATGAACGTATTCATCAGAAAGATTATCACCACCACAGTAGGCAACCCTACCATCTATAACAGCTATTTTTCTATGATCTCGATAGTTAACAATTAAATTTAAATTTAAGCCTATTGGCTCAAAGGCTGCAACCTCGCAGTTAGGTATTGATAAAAGCCTACTAAGCATTTTCTTACTAAAGCCACCCTTAGAGCCGATATCATCATAAAGCAAGTAAATTCTTACTCCTGCCTTACCCTTTTCCTCTAAAATATCCATTACCTCATCCATTACTGTACCATGATTCATAATGAAATATTCAAGAAGAATATAGCTATTAGCAGTTTTTAGCTCCTTAAGTAAATCCTCATGCTTAGGAGCACCATCATTAAAGAATTTATAGGTGTGATTATGATAAACTGGGGCTATTGTACCACTTTGAATAAGCTTACTAATACCTGCCCCCTTACTATCATTATTTTCTAAAAGCTCTATATCTCCCTTGCTGTTAACAACCTTAAGGCTTTTGAAGGCCTTTTGCTGCTTCTTCTTTGAAAAGAACAAGCATAGGAAGTTAAAGGTATATAGCATAATAAATAGAAGTGGGAATACTAGGATTAATATTGACCATGTAAGCTTAAAATTAGGCGGAATAGGTCTATGTATAACATGTAGCACTAAGCAGATTGCTGTTATATAAATTATGATATTAATTATTCCTACTATACCATTTAAATCATATGAATAATCAAAAAAGAAGCCTAAGGAAAAGAATACTAAAGCTAGCTGTATACAAAAAAATATTAGTGATATAACTAGTATAATAGCCTTTTTCCAAATAGGCATACTAACACGTTCATTTTGTGTCATATAAAAACCTCTTTTCTAAATCAAGTCCCCCAAATATTTAAATCATAAGCTATGCTTATATCTCCCTTTTATTTCCTATAATTATACCACAATGGCTAATCTAATGAAAGAAAAAGTAAAAAGAAAAGAGGCCGAAGCCTCTTAGCTATTTTAGTATTGTACGTTCTTTGGAGTACGAGGATATGGGATTACATCTCTAATGTTTTCAATACCTGTTAGATACATAATTAATCTTTCAAAGCCCATACCAAAGCCTGAGTGTACACAGCCACCATATCTACGAGTATCTAAATACCAATCGATACCATCCTTTTCTACACCCATCTCTTCCATTCTCTTAAGTAGAACATCTAGTTTTTCCTCTCTTTGAGAGCCACCCATTAGCTCACCTGCCTGAGGTACAACTAAATCTACTGCCGCAACAGTCTTGTTATCTGGATTAACCTTCATATAGTAAGCCTTAATGTCCTTTGGCCAGTCCTTAATGAATACTGGTCCATGGAAGTAATCAGTAATATACTTTTCATGCTCCTTAGCAATATCATCATCATAAGAAGGAAGGAATTCCCACTTAACTGGAGCCTTCTTTAATAAATCAATAACATCATGATGACTAATTCTTACGAAGCTTGAATTTAATAAATCAGTAATCTTTTGCTTAAGACCCTTTTCAACGAATTGATCACAGAAATTAATCTCATCAGGACATCTATCAAGAACATACTTACATACATACTTAAGCATTTCCTCCTCGATATCCATTAAGCCCTCTAAATCACAGAAGGCCATTTCAGGCTCAATCATCCAGAACTCATTTGCGTGAGTCTTTGTGTTTGAGTTTTCTGTTCTAAAGGTTGGACCAAAGGTATAAATATCTCCAAAGGCCATAGCGAAGGTTTCACCATGTAATTGACCAGAGCCAGTAATGAAGGCTTGCTTACCAAATAAATCCTTAGAGAAATCAACCTTACCATCCTCAGTATATGGTAAATTATTTACATCTAGAGTGGTAATCTTAAACATTTGATCACTACCCTCACAGTCAGCACAGGTAATTAATGGAGTATGTACATATACATAGCCTCTTTCCTGGAAATAAGAATGTACTGCCATAGCAGCAACTGATCTTATTCTAAATACTGCATTGAATAAATTTGTTCTTGCACGTAAATGAGCATTATCTCTTAAGAATTCTCTTGTATGTCTCTTTGGCTGAATTGGATATGTTTCAGGACAATCCCCTAGCATAATAATTTCATCAGCATGAACCTCTAAAGGCTGCTTCATATTAGGAGTTAATACTACTCTACCCTTAATTTGGACAGATACTCCTACTCTAAACTTAGAAATTTCTTGGAAGTTTTCAAGCTTTGCATCATATACAACCTGTAAATTTGGAAGTGTAGATCCATCATTTACATTTAAAAAGCCAAATTGAGCTTGAGCTCTATTAGTTCTAACCCAGGCACAAATTAATACTTCCTTTTCAGTTAAATCAGTTAAAATTTGTTTAATCTTATCTCTTTTCATATTATCCTCCTATTTTTTTATAATAAAAAAAGTCCTTAGAAATTAATCTAAGGACGAATTATCGCGGTACCACCTTAGTTCTATACATTATAAAAAAACATATAGCCCTCAACTCCCTTAACGCAGAAATACGGATGGTTCTACTTAGTTCTTCCATCACTCAAAGCTGTTGTCCACTAGCCATCGCTACCTACTCGCACCAACCGTAGGCTCTCTTAAAGCTACCTCTAGCTTTCGTCTTATCTTCGCTTTATATGACCTTATTATATATCAAATTGAAATATTTGCAAATTCTTTTTTCTAAGTTGTTAAAATTTAAATGCTTTTCTTAATTTTTAAAAGCATTAAAACGAAACTATATTGAATATAGAAATGGATAATAGTAAAATAGCATTAAGAAGGGCGGTGCTTTAATATGTGCATTTTTTGTAAAATAATTAATGGAGAAATTCCAAGTAAGAAAATATATGAGGATGAGGATGTTGTTGCCATACTAGATATATCTCAAGCAACTAAGGGTCATACCCTAGTATTACCAAAGAAGCATTTTGATAATATCCTAGCTATAGATGAGGAATACTATACCAAGGTAATGAATACTGCCAGAAAGCTAGCTAAGGTAATCACTAAGGCCTTCAATGCTGATGGCTGTAACGTCTTAAATAATTGTGGTGAGGCTGCAGGACAATCTGTAATGCATTTCCATGTTCACGTTATTCCAAGATATAAGGGTGATGACCTTAAAATTGAGTTTACTGAGCATGAGCTTGATTTAAATGAAATCCAAGAAGAAATATTAAAAGCTATGTAATAGTCGAGAAAAGCTAGACTAATTCAATGCTTTG
Source organism: Anaeroplasmataceae bacterium (assembly GCA_020024985.1). Lineage (GTDB taxonomy): Bacteria > Bacillota_I > Bacilli_A > Acholeplasmatales > Anaeroplasmataceae > Anaeroplasma. The sequence continues at coordinate 5,385 of JAHHSW010000065.1, forward strand.
CCTATCATTTTTGATAGGCTTTTTTTATTTTTTGAATTATATAAATAAAATTGAAAAAGTGACACTAAATTAAAAAAGCTATAGCTTTATTTAAAGTCAAAATACATCGTTTTTATAGATGTTTCCGGGACTAATTTAAAAATAAGCAGCTAGCCTTTGCTTTCATTTTTATACTTTTTAAATTTATAAATAGGCTCATATATAATAGGCTAGCATTATTTAGAGTGCTATTTATTATAAAATATCATTACTTTACCGAGAAAAGTGGCACTAAATTCAATATTTCTTATTTGAAACAAGCTGTACCAAATTAGGGGGGGAGTATATTAAGGCTTCTGAATAAATATAAATAAAGCACTAGAATATAGTATAACTGTAGCTTCTACAAATTAT
>JAHHSW010000066.1 GCA_020024985.1 Anaeroplasmataceae bacterium
GAATATTACTATTGACGATGTCTTCCCAGTTAAAAGGCTATTAATTAAGGAAGGTAGTAAGCCTACAAGCAATACCTTAATTAATAATGAAATGAATATTGTTGCCGCCTTTTATGGTGGTGCCGCTAATTTATCTAAGCTATCTATTGATGGAGTAGAAAAGGCCTTTAGGACCGAGAGCCTAGAGATTAATTTCTTAGATGAATATCTAAGGCTTCAAGCTTCTTCAGATAGCCTAACAGGTATTATGAGAGATGTAATGGTAAAATGTGTAACAGTTGTTACAGGCTTTGAACCATTTGAATTTGTTTGTGTTGAGGGTGGTGGCTATTTAGCTAACGAAAGCCCTAATATAGAGGATTTAATTCAAAATGCTAAAGGAGTGTAGGTAAAATGATTAAAAAAATATTGGCAGTATTTCTAATGCTATTTACTTTAGTGGGTCTTACAGGCTGTGGAGGCTTTGTAATGGAGGACACACTAGAAATTCAAAATATTGATTATAAGCTAATGGAGGATGGTAGAACCAAAATCACTATTACCTATACTGATGAGACTATAGCTCCGATGGAGTTTTATATTCCACAGGGTCAGCCTGGTATTAATGGAGAGAATGGTAATGGTATAAAGTCAGTTACTCATGAGCAAAGCGAGGATGGCATGATGACAAATATCCATATCGAATTTACTCAAAAGAACTTCCTACCAGTTGATGTAAGTGTTCCAAATGGAATATCTGTAGCATCTATTACAACAGAGGTTGATCCTGAAAATGGTAGTACAATTCTAACCTGTAATTTTTCAGATGGAACTAAGTCAGAGCCAATCATCATCCCTAAGGGTGAAAAGGGAGACGCTGGCTTAGGTATAAAGGGCTGTGAGGAAATAAAGAATGAGGATGGTAGTAAAACCTTAATTTTTACCTACACAGATGGTACAGCTCATCGTCTAGAGATACCAGCACCTGAAAAGGGAGAGGCCGGTAAGGATGGTAATTATATTATAGCTATTTCATCACAGGAGGATGAGGAATTCTATTATATCGACTTTATCTTCAATGATGGTGAGCCTAAATCAATTCAGTTTAATAAGCCTGAGAAGCCTAATTCCTGGTTAAGTGGAAATGATGTTCCACAGAATGCAATGGGCAAGGATGGAGATTATTATTTTGATACACTACATAAGGCCATTTATACAAAGGTAAGTAATAATTGGGTAGTTGTAGTAGATTTAGATGATAATGAGGAAAGCTATACTGTATCATTTGATCTTAATGATAAGGATGGAGGAGTAGAAGCAACTCTACCTATTGAATTTGATCAGCAATACTTTATTACTAGAGGAAGTAATTTCTATTCTTCAAATTATACAGTGCCAATGCCACAAAGGGCAGGCTATACCTTTATGGGCTGGTATACTACTAAAAAGCCTAATGTAAATCACGGAGCATTTACTGATTTAACCCCAGTATTTAGTAATTTAGAGCTTTTTGCTAAATGGGTTAAGAATAATTAATTATTAAGGAACGAATGAAAGGAGGCTATAACCATGCGTCATAAGCTACTTGGGACAATTTTATCCTTACTTATGGTATGCAGTGTCATATCAATAGGCTTTGCAACCTGGAGTATTGTTAATGTAGAAGCTTTTGGCGAGGCTACAGGCGATATTCATTCTGAGGATATAATAAAGATAAGTGATTATTTATACATGCCAGAGGCTAAGCCTCTTGAGTACAATAGAGATGGCTTTATTGGTGATGATAAATATAATTCAAGCATTGATTGTATTGGCTATAGGCTCCATGTTAAGCAGTGTGTTGATAAGCTAAGGGTTAAGGAAATACAGGTTCAAATAAAGCTTAATTATGTAGATTTAAAGCCTACAAATATGAATATATTTGAGCATATTACCCCTGTAGCAACGCATAATGGTAATAATATAGCTAGTATTACAAATGAAAGGACTAATATTGGTATTATTACAACTATTACTATTAGTGGTGAGGATATGAAGCTAGTAGAATATGATTTTAATTTAATTTATAAATTTAGCCTAGATAGCTCATATTTTAATAATAATAATAATTCACCACTATGGACTAAGAGCCAGCCAGTATTTAAAATGTCTGCCGTACTATTATTTAAGTAATTTTGAAAGGAGGTAGGGAGTTATGAAAAGAAAGAAGCTTATAATTTTAATAATATTTATTGCCCTGCTTCCACTAGCGTTTATGAGTGGTAAATCTAGCTGGATTATTTTAGATGAAACAGAAAGTCAAATAGGCAATACATATTATCCGGTTGCAGTTGATGAGTTATATGAGGCAACCTATGATGGAAAATATCAGGAAATCATTCCTATTGATTGCTCTTCTGAAACAGAAAAATTTGATCAGAGTAAGGTTTCTATAAGCTATTATGATGGAACTGCAAGCTCAATTGGTAATGAAAGAGCAAATAAGCCAATTAACGCTGGAATATATTATGCTAAGACCTTTTATAATAATAAGCTAATTGGAACAACTAAAATGACTATTAAGCCATATCCAATTTATATAGTTCCAAATGCTTGTACCATTAGCTATGGTGATATGCCTAAGAATGATGGATATAAAATAGCTGTATTAGATAATAATTCCTATGTAGAAAAAGCATTATTTACTAACGAGGAAACAAAGAAACAGGATTCCTTACCTATACCTATAGTCAGTATGCTAATGCAGGTAGCTATGAAATTGGTATAAGGATAACTGATGAGCAGAGCTTAAATCCAAATTATTCTATAAGTACTACAAGCTCTAAGCTAACAGTAAATAAACGAAGTTTAAATTTTAGCTGGAATACTCTAGAGCATATTTATGATGGTAATGTACATCCAGCAACTATTACTATTGACGGTAATTTAGCTGAACCACATGCACTAAAGCCAGTTATTACTGGTAACGTATCTAAGAATGTTGGTACCTATCCAGTTGAGCTTCAAAAGGAATATGATAATTATATTCTAAATGGAGATGCTAATAAATTTAAGCAAAATGTAGTAATAAAGCAAAGAAATGTTTTAAAGGGACAACCTAACTGGGGAGCATTAGAATTTACTTATAATGGTAAACCTCAGGGACCAACTCTAAGCTTTGATAATATAGTAGCTAATGAGGAGGTAACCCCAGTATTAGAATATTACTCTGGAGAAACTAAGCTTCCAGGCCTACCAACTGATGCAGGTACATATAAGGTTAAGCTTCTAGGTATTAGTGGTAAGGATAGTAGTAATTATTGTTTTACACAATCTGAGGAAAGCTTTACTATAAAGAAAGCAGACCCAATCCGACCAGAAGTGCCTACGCTTCAGGCTAAGGTTGGTGATTTATATACATCCATCCTACCTGAAGGCTTTAAGCTAACAGGCTATAAGCCCGATGATAAATTTACTCAAGCAGGAGAAGTTACTCTAAATGTAGTTTATAACCCTGATAGCAAAAATTATAATGATTTAGAAACTACAATCAAAGTTAAGGTATTAGATGCTGATAGGCATATAATTTCAATTGATGTTAAGAGTGAAACTATAGTCTATGATGGTCAAGGACATACCTTACCTTATACAGTAAAGGTAGATGGTAAGGAAAGCTCAGGGCTTCCAGCTGGAGTCAGACTTATAATATATTTTCCTGGTCAGAATGTAACTAAATGTACGGATGTAGGAGAATATGCCGTAAGCAGAATAAATATAGCATCTGAACAAAATAATAAGGAAAAATATGAGTTAGATTCTGTATCTAATGATAATGCTAAGAAGGCTAAATTAACTATTGTACCTATGGAGTTAATTTTTAGTAAATCAATGTATGAGCTAAATTATGAGGCAGGAGTTAGAAGCTGGGCTCAAATGCAAGCTAAGCTAGCTAGCACGGTAGCTGTTAATAATGCTAAAACAGGCAGTGCTATTACCTTACCACAGGGTGCTTTAGTAATTGATGGTATGCATAATGGTGTTTATGCGTATGGTAATGTTACTAGACCAAACCTTCAAAAGGAAACAAATGTTGTAGGTAGTACATATTTAGTTACAGTTAAAATTAATAATAAAAATTATTCATTAAAGAATAATACATTTATTTTAAAATATAAAACAGCTAAAATTGGTAATACCCTACATACAATTGAGGATGCCATTTTAAGTTCTAGTGGTGAAATTAATTTCTGTGGAGATAATACAAATAGTGCTAGCTATGTAGCCACATCATTTACTAGATTAACCTTTGAGGAGGGTAATCCATATAATGATGGAGCTAATATAAGAAGCTATTATAGCATGACTAGACATATGGTAGTACCATATGGCCCTGACTGTAATAGTGGAAAAAATAGAATTCATGATCCAGCTAATACAAGATCAGTTGTATATTCTGCTTTAATTATACCTAATGGGGTTCATATAGAGTTTAGTAATAGAGCAGTATTAAGTATTGGATCAGTTATTACATCATCAACTGTAGTTGGTCAGCATGGTGTAATTATTAACGAAGGTAAAATTACAATGAATAGTGGTACTAAGATAGACTGCTATGGATACTTAAAGGGAAGAAATGGATTTGTTGAATTAAAGAAAGGCTCAGATATGTACGATCAAATGAGACTATATAACTGGCCTGGAGGAAATAATGCAAGTAAAATTTATAACAATGTATTTCCAATAAGTAGCTGGTCATTACATAATGTATCATGTAGAACTAGAATAAATGCTGGTGCCCAGTATATTGCTGGTGTGTTCATTGTAGCCGGAGGAAAGGAATTTGAGGAATTTGTAACTGTATTAGGAAAGAAGGATTCAGCAGCATATTTATTTAAGCCTACAGGAGATACAGGCTACATTGATAAATATACATTGCCAGCTAAAAATTGGAAGGAAAACACAGCTAATTATAATTCAATTTATACAATTACAGGTAGTAACCAAATTGAAGGACAAAGAGATGTAATTGAGTTAAATGGTAATTATGCTGATGGTAATATTAAAATTAAGATTACTGTAGCACTAATTATTAGTGTAACTATGACAACATCACTTGATAAGAGTATGCCATTAAGCTTTATTAGTGTAGTTGCTAAAAACGGAACAAATTTATCATTAACTAAATCTGATTACGTTTTCTTACCAGGTACATCATTAATAGTTGAAAATGGAGCTAAGGTAACTATAGGTTCAGGTGTAGATATAACCTTTGCAACTATGCAGTCAATAACTAATGCAGATGCAGAAGCATCTAGTATAAGCTTTTTAAAACGATGTGTTGATAAAGTTGATGCCTATTTAGAGGTGAATGGAGAGGTCCTATGTAATGGTAATGTTGGTGGTCATATAATTAGTAAAACAGAGGGGGCAATGCTTAATATATCTGGTGCTAATTTAACATCAACCTTCCAGCTATTAAATGCAATATCAGGAAATCTTTATTTTACTACATCAGTTAACGCTGATGGACCTTTAGCAGCTGGTGGTGCTAATACTTCATTAGCTAAGAAAATTTATATATCTTCAGGAAATCTTGATAAAGCTTATTGGGTCCCTGCAGATAACGTAAATACCTTTAATTTCATTTTCTATGATGTTGATGGAACCTCTGAAATTTATAGATTATCTATTCAATTAATTAATCAAAATACCTATATGGTAACAGGAAATGAATATATTCCAACAAAGAGGTACCATGATTTTGTTAAATGGAAAGCTATGGATGATACAGAGA
>JAHHSW010000067.1 GCA_020024985.1 Anaeroplasmataceae bacterium
CATTATAAGTACTAATACGAATGTGGATAACTCTTACATTTTATGCTAAGCATTTCTCTTAGTTTAGAGCCCTTAATTATACCTTAAATTTAAAAAATTGGCTTTATATCGGCCTATTTTTTTAATACTCATTCGGTTATTTTGAAAAATTTATTTACATATGTTGCTATTATGGGAATTATAAAGAGAAATCTATCTAGATTATGTAAAATTTTCTTTTTTTAAGCATTTCCCTCTTTATTTAGTAGAAGGTATTACTTTACTATTAAAAGCCCTTTAAAGCTCAAATTAGAAGGCTTTTTAAGGAAATTAGCTTCTCTTAGCTATCTATTTACTTCTTAATTTATTTAAATTTATATTTGCCCTTAATTTAAGCTCCTATTAGGTGTATAATATAAATATGAAGTTATACATAACTAATTAATTTAATATAGAGAGGGGTATTATTAAAATGAGTGACGCAGTTAAAAAGGCTAAGGCTAGAAGTGGTCTTCAAAGTGGCAATAAAACAACAAGATGCTTTATTAGTGAGCCCTATCGTATTTTAGCTTCAGCAAAAATTACTTATAGGTCAATCTATAAGCCAGTTGATGAAAATGAGGAGCTTGTAAAGGTTCCACCTAGAATGAAGCAGCTTATAAGGCTCACAAGGCTTCAAAAGTCAATAAAGGCTTTATGGCCAAAGGCATCTATTATAGAAATAAGTAAAAAGAGTAATAAAATTTTAGGTAAAATGTGCTCTGTTGATAATCTTAAGCTTGATGGTCATAGCTTTCTATCAGTTATTGAAGCATCAAAGCTTTATGAGGATGGTATGATGATTGATGATCTTTTAGATAAGTCACCATCAGAGATTAAAAAGCTTGAGGAGAAGGCCTTAGAAAAGCCTATTGAGAAAAGACGTAATCGAAATGATAAGCTTATAGAGCAAATTGGTTATAAATACAAGGATGAGGTATTCCCTTTATATCCAACAACCTACTTTTATGATTATATGTACATTCATGCCTTAGATGATTTAAATAAGAAGCTTATTAAGGATCATGAAAGGAAGCTTATGGCTAGTGACTATGATGATAAGGAGGACAAATCAATTAGAAGCCTTCATGCCCTTTTAAAATACGATACATTCACAGATATTAATTATTCCCTTGCTAAGGAGAAGGCTCCACAGCATATGGAGTGGCAGCATCTAGAATATGATGTTGCTAACCAGGCTAGAGCTGTTTGTATTTATAGAACTCTTTTAGATAATAAGCTTTTAGATAGAGCTTTATCTAGTAAAGAGGAATATTATAATATAGTTTATAAGCTAGATTTTTTAAATAATGAGGAATAGTATAAGGCCTAGTCATTAAAGACTGGGCTTTTTTATAGTTCTTTGCTATAATGACTACATGGGAGGATGTACTATGGGAATAAATGATATTAGCTATGAGGATATGCGTAAGGAATATATAGCATCCTTAGAGGCTCTACCTAGAAAGAGAACGAGCCATGATGGCTATTTAGCTATTAAGGAGCTAGAGTGTATAAATAAGACCTATAATGAGTATAAGGGCTTACTTAATTCCTTACTTATAGAAAATGATTTGAATGATAGTAATTTAGATGAGGCCTTAGATAGCCTTATGGATTATGCTAGTTTAGTAAGTAATAAGCTAATAGATGGCTTTTATGATTATAGCTATCTAGATGAGGATAATTATAGCTTCAAAAGCTATGATGAGATTATTAAGCCAATTTTAGACTTACATTTTGAGGCTAACTCAAAGGATGGTAAGCTATATAAGCTATCAAGGCTTAATAGGCTAGTATTAGAGCTTTCAAGGAAGCTTTATAGTGATCAGAATTTAGCCTTAGTAGCGAAGGAATATAGAGAAAAAATTAAAAGCATATTAGATTAATAGAGGCTAGCTTAAAGCTTTTTAAGCTAGCTTTATTAATATTTAGGTCAATATGTAAGTAAAGTGTGGCGAAGCTTCTAAAGTTTGTAGAAACTGCAGTATATTACGTTAATTTATTGAAATCTATTGCGAAAGAATTTATAAGTAGTATAATTATCTTTAACAAGGAGGATTCATAAATGAATAGATTAGAAGGAAAAGTATGTATTATTACTGGTGGTAACTCAGGTGTTGGTGAGGCAACTGCTAAGCTTTTTGCAAGTGAGGGTGCTACAGTAGTAATTTCAGCAAGACGTGTAGAGGCTCTTGAAAGAGTAAAGAACGATATTGAGGCAAATGGTGGAAAGGTACTTGCAGTACCAACAGATATTTCTAAGGTAGAGGATGCTAATAATTTAGTTGAAACTACAGTTAAGACATTTGGTAAGATTGATGTATTAGTTAATAATGCAGGTGTTCTTGATACAGGTCTTAAGGCTATGGATAAGTTCTTAGATAGCGATTTAGATAAGGTAGTAGAGATTAATGAGAAGGGTCATATGTATATGATGCGTGCAGCATTAAAGTATATGGACGAGGCTAAGGCTGGTTCTATCGTTAACGTTGCATCAGTTGCAGGTCACACTGGTGGCGGTGGTGCTTGCTATGTTGCATCTAAGGCTGCAATCATTGGTGTTACAAAGCATACAGCAATGAGATTTGCTACATCTAACATTCGTTGTAATGTAGTATGCCCAGGTTCTATTATTACTCCAATGACTACAAATCTAGATATGTCACAAAGTGATATGGAAATGTTTGGTGCTATGATGAAGCATGCTGATATTAGAGGCTTAAAGCCATGTAGCGCTGATGATGTTGCAAGAGTATTATTATTCCTAGCTTCTGATGATTCTAAGCCAATTACTGGTCAAACAATCGTTTGTGATTACGGTGTAAATCTATAGGATTATAAAATTATTGAGGATGGATTTTTAATTGAGTCTATCCTCAATTTTTTTATTATAAATTTCCTTTAAACCCCCTAGTATTTGTTGTATAATTATATATAGAATATAGTAGTATATATTTAAGTATTGGAGGTTTTTTGTATGAATTTTTTAGCATTACAGGATATCATTGATTTCTTTAATGAAAATATATATTTTAAAATAGCATTGGATGCATATTTTATCCTATTTATAGTTTCATTTGCCATCTTCTTTATTTTTAAATTTAAGAAGGCCCTACATTTAGCTATTATAGGTATTTTAATGCTTGCCATCTATTATGTTTCTAATCTATTAGGCTTAAAGCTTAGCACAAGCATTTATGGGCCACTTGTTTCAAGCTACATAATAATTTGTGCTATTATATTAGCTCCAGAATTAAGAAAGCTTATGGATTTCCATAAGGCTGATGATAATAATAAGAAGAACCTAAGTATTGCAACTCAGGCTAATAAGGAGGCTATTGCTAATGCGGTCTTTGATTTAGCCGCTAATAAGGTAGGTGCCTTAATTACTATTGAGCAGCATATTTCTCTTGAGCAGTATGCAGAAAGAGCCATATCTATGAATTCAGATATTTCTAAGGAATTACTTGAGCAGATATTTATTAAGGATTCTCCATTACATGATGGTGGTGTTATTATTAGAGGTAATAAGATAATATGTGCAGCAGCATATTATACCCTAACTCAGCAGCAAAGCTTAGATAAGACAGTAGGCTCACGTCATAGAGCTGGTGTTGGTATAAGTGAAATTTCAGATTCACTTACTATCATAGTTTCTGAGGAAACTGGTGATGTACATGTTGCGGTAAGTGGATTTATGAAGAACATGTTTAATAAGACCGATTTACTTGAGTATTTAAATGCTTATTTAGGAAATTAGGAGGTAATGAATTATGAAAATATTTGATACAATTTTAGAGATACTAACTGCCCCATTTAATTTCTTAATTAGAGCTAATGCTATGCCTACTCCTAAAAAAAGCATCCATCAAATTTGGATTCTTCTTATGAGTATTGTAGTAGTCCTATTACTTGTGTTTATAGCATATTATGAGGTGTTCATTCATGCTTAGTAGTATTGAAGGCTACATTGCACAAAGCCCATTAGTGCCAGTAGTATTTTGCTGCCTACTGACAATAATAGTTTTAATGCAATGCTTTACTAAGCATAAGTTTTTAAAGATTAGATTATTAATTTCCTTTTTATTAACCTTTATCTCAGTATTAATTTTAGTTTTCTATAATGATATTATTAAAACTGAGCTTTATAAGACAATAATGACCTATGGCTTTATAGCTATAGAGCTTGCTGATTTTATTTTACTTTTCTCTACTGTTGATTTTTCATTATCTAATGCAAGATTACAAGATGAGCTAAATAAGAGCCTTGATGAAACTAAGTATTATTGCTTACTTGATAGAAGGGATAGAATAAGAGATATTAGTAAGAGGCTTATTAATGATCTAGGCCTTACTAAGAAGGAAATTATTGGTAGAAACCTTTTTGATGTTTTAGAGGATAAATATACGATAGTTGGTCTTAATGGTACTGACTGCAATAAAAAGCAAGCTAAGGCCTTTTATGATGGATATTATAAAAGGGCTAAGGATGGAGAGGTAAATCCAGTAGAGATTAACCTTGAATCTGATGAGGGTGAGCTTAGCGCAATCTATTTTAATGAAAGCTGTGTATTTTCTAGTGGTAAGTATAGAGGAAGAATATTACTAGGAGATATTAAGGACGAGGGCTCATTAATGGGTCTTGAAAGAGATTTAGAGAGTGCCTCATCTGAGCTAGATATTATTAAGGCTAGATTTATTACTATTTTAAATAAGACTAGCGATGGTATTTATTTTAATAATTTAAATGATAAGGTTATTTGGTTTAATGATAACCTAGTAAGAAAGCTATCACTTAATGGTAATAGTGTAACTATGACTGAGTTTATTAGTAATATTCATCCTGAGGATAAGGCCCTTTATGAGGATGTTATGACTACTACTAGAGGTGATGATTATAAGATTACCTATAGATATAATACTGGTGCTTATTATGTCTTTTGTAAGGAAGAGGGACATAGAATTATTTCAGGTAAGCAGGTTGAGCTTTGTGGTATTATGTCTATTATTGATGATTATAGCTTTGAAAAGACTGATACTATATTAGATACAGTAGGCAGTGAAATAGATTTAAGGGTTAAGCTTAAGAAGCTAATTTCTGAGGATACTGTTTATGAGGTTGTTTACTTTAAGGTAGCAAGCATTCCAGAGATTAATGAAAAGTATGGTAGAGCTATTGGTAATATGATGCTAAGTCATTATATTTCCTTAGTTAAGGAGAAGTTCTTAACTGATAATAGTATTTACCGTTTAACTGGCTTAGAGTTTGTTATGATTATTTCAAATTATAATAAGATGCAAACCCTTAAGAATTATTTAAACCAGGATGAGAAGATATTACATATTTCAGCTAATTATTCTAATAAAGTAATTGAGCTTAATGTTTACATGGGTCTTTCCTTATCTAATGATACAGCCTTCTCTAAGGATGCTATAACGAATGCAAGAACTGCCCTTAAGGTAGCTGAAAGCCCACAATATAAGTCTAATTTTGCTTATTATAGGGATATAAGATAGCTATGGAAAAAGCTCAAGCACGTATTATGGCCTTAAAGGGAAGAAAAAGCCTAGCTTCTCATAATAAAAGTATAGATCTAGTAAATAAAATAATTGAATCAAATATATTAGCGTCCTTTAAGCATAT
>JAHHSW010000068.1 GCA_020024985.1 Anaeroplasmataceae bacterium
TCTCAGATTGTAAAAAGCTAAAGGCAGTTAAAATGCCAGCAAGCATGAGAGAAATTAAGGAAAATGCCTTTTTAGGAAATAAGGCAATAGTAAGCCTTACTTTAAATGAAGGCCTAGAAAGCATTGGTAATTCAGCCTTTTTAGATAATAAGGCCTTAGAGTCAGTTGTTATTCCAGGAAGCGTAAGCTATATTGGAGACTTTGCCTTCCAGGGCTGTAGTGCTTTAAAAAATGTAGAAATATTAGAGGGTGTAGAGGCCATTGGTGCTCAAAGCTTTTATGAGGCTACAGAGCTTTCTAATGTCACCTTACCAGAAAGCCTTAAGGCTATAGGTGATTACGCCTTTGATAATACTAAGCTATATACAGAAGCCTTGGATTTAGTTTATATTGATAAGTGGCTTATTTCTGTTAAAAACAAGGACTTAAATGTTATTGATATAAAGGCTGGAACTGTAGGAATTGCTAATATAGCTATTAAGGAGCAGACTGGTACAAGTGAAATTAAATTTCCAGAAAGCTTAAGATATATAGGTACCTATAATATGTATAAGATGCCTAATTTATCAGTAGCTAATTTAAATGAAGGCTTATTAGAGATTGGTAAATATAATTTCTTTGAATGTCCAGGCCTTAATATTAGAAGCCTTCCTAATAGCTTAGTAAGAATTGGTGAGAATTCCTTTGTAAAAACCTTAAACTATGATTTAGCAGAGGGTGATCTTATAATTGATGGCTGGGCTATATTAAATAAAAATCCAAAGGCAGAGGCTATTACTCTACCAGATGGTATCATAGGTATCGCTGATTATGCTTATAGCAATCAGCAATTTATCAAGTATTTTACTATGAAGCCTGGTCTTAAATATATTGGTGAGGGTGCATTCAACGCAACTAAATCAATAACTGAAATTGAAATTCCTGAGGGTATAGAGGAGCTTAGAGCCTTTACCTTCTCTAATTGTATCAATTTAAAAAAGGTAATTTTACCAAGTAGCTTAAAAAGAATAGGTAGATCAAGCTTCTATAAGGCTATAAGGCTTCAAAATATTGAATTCCCATCAAAGCTAGAGGAAATTGGTGATTATGCCTTTTATAAGAGTGCACTAGTTAACCTAGTTATTCCAGATAGCGTTAAGCAAATTGGTGAGTATTCATTCTACAATAATGAATATTTAAAGGATATAAGCTTTGGCAAGGGCTTAACAGAAATTCCAGCATATGCCTTTTATAAGGCTTATGCCCTAGCTAGCCTAGAGGTACCAGCTAATATAAAGAAAATAGGCTCAAAGGCCTTTTATCAGGCAACAGAGCTTGTTGATGTAAAGCTTTTAAATGTATTGGAAATAGGAAGCTATGCCTTCTATAACTCAACTAAGCTTGAGACCATTGATTTTGGAGCTGCACTTAAGAGTATAGAGGATTACACCTTTATGAGATGTGTTAAATTAAAGGATGTTGTTTTCCCACAAGCCCTAGAAAGTATAGGTAGATATGCTTTTGTTGGCTGTCAGGAAATGAGAAGCGTCTATATTCATAAGGGAATTAGGAATATAGGAAGCCATGCCTTTGCTTCAAACAATTTCATTAGCTTTTATTTTGAAGGAAATAAAGATGATTACGACTTTATTAAAACCTGGAATTCTTCATTTAGACCAGAGCTTTATGGAGTTGAACTATCAGATGACAAGAGCTATATTGTTAGTATTACCTTTAATGAGGAGCTAATTAATAATATTTCAGCAGTAAATGGTATATCAGCACCAGTTAGAGCTGGTTATAGCTTTAAGGGCTGGAGTATTGAAAAGGGCAGCCAGGATGTAGTATATAAAATGGATAATTTTATGGAAATTCCAGCAGGGTTAACTGTTTATTCTGTATGGGTAGCCAAAGCCTAAATTAAGGGAGCGATTTATATCGCTCCTTTTGGTTTAAAAAAGTAGCGTTTCTATTGACAATTGAGTAACTCTTTAGTATCATAGGTATTAGTTAGAATAAACTAACCCAGTTAGTGCTTTCTAAACTATGGAGGGAAATAAATATGAAAAAAAAGTCAGCAATAATAACTGCTGCAATGGCTGGTTTTGCCTTTGTAACAGCTTTAACAGGTTGCGATAATTCTAGTGAGCCTAGTGAGACTCCTAGTACAGTCATTCCTGAATTTGTATCAGGAAAGGAAGTAGGTAGATATTACTTCATTAATAATGGTAAGGAATATCAAATAAACCTATTTAAAAAGGGTCTAGTTAGCTTTAATGTTTTAGGTACAGATGTACAAGGTACATATAAGCTAGATGGAACAGTGCTTACTTTGAATTTGGATAATGGTGAGGAAATCATCGGTGAATATAAGAATGAGAGAATATCTTTTACCTATTCAAAGATTAAGATGACTTTTGAAAGAGATGTTGAGTTTGTGGTTAGCTTTGATACCCTAGGTGGTAGCAAGCTATATGATATTACAGTTAAGAAGGGAGACTTAATTGAGGCACCAATAAACCCAACTAAGGAGCATTATAAATTTGCTGGTTGGTGTAAGGATAAGGAAGGTAAGATTGCCTTTGATTTCGACACAACTAAGATTACTGAGGATACTAAGCTTTATGCTAAGTGGATTTATGTAGAGGAAGTAAATACATTATCATATGAAATATCTGAGGGTATGTCTATGACCACTAATGAGCATGAGGTAGTTGAGGGTGAGGAATTCCAATTAGAGGTTCCTACAGTTCCTAATCATTTATTATTTGATGGCTGGTACCTAGAGGATGGTACAAGGCTAACTGATAATACTGGTAAGAGCCTAGAGGCTTGGAAGGCTAATATGGGAGATCGTAAGATTACACCAAAAACTGTCCTTAGATTAAATTATGAGCTAAATGGGGATAATACCTATGCTGTAAGTGGTAGTACCTATACCGCAGGTCTTACTGAGATTACTATTCCAGCTGAGTATAATGGAATTAAGGTAACTACAGTTAATTCATTTACTGATAATAGCTCTCTTGTAACAATTAATATTCCAAATACTGTAACTAGTATTTCAGTTTCAGCATTTGATGGCTTAAAGAATATTGCAGCAATTAATATTACTGCAGTAGAGGGAGTAGAGGCTCCTACCTACAAATCTATTGAGGGTGTCTTATTTTCTAATGATGGTAAGAAGCTTCTTCGTTATCCAGTAGCTAAGGAGGGTACAGAGTATACAGTACCAGCTTCAGTTATTGAAATTGGCGATGGTGCATTTAGAGATGTCATTTGGTTAGGCTCTGATTATAATGCAGCTACAGCTGGTACATTAACTAAGGTTATTCTACCTGCAAACCTAATGAGAGTTTCTGATTTTGCATTCTACCAAAGAGCAAAGCTACAAACTGTAGAATTTGCTGGAACAAGTGATTTACCACTAGTATTTGGTAATTCTGCCTTTAGTACTACAAATCTTCAAAACTTTGTCTTACCAAAGAATTTAGTTGAAATTGGTGCTCAATGCTTTGAGTGTAATCCTGAATACTATACTACTCAGGTTAAATTTGGTGAGAAGGATACTAAGGCTCTTGTATTACCAGATAAGCTAGAGAAGATTGGCTATAGAGCATTCTATTACCAAAGCTCAGGCTTAAGTAGTGTAACAATTCCAGCATCAGTACATACAATCGAGGCACAAGCATTCCAGGCTTCAGGCTTAGCTAAAGTTGAATTTGTTGGGGAATCTACATTAACAGAAATTAACGAGGGTGTATTTAGTACTTATAATATTACTGAATTTACAATTCCAGCATCAGTACATACAATTCATGCAAAGGCATTTGAAAATACTGGTATAACAAGCCTTGTAATTCCTGCAACAGTACATACCTTAAAGTATCAAGCATTTGCAGGTATGGGTGATTTAACAGAAATCACAATTCCAGAAACTGTTACATCATACGGTGGAAACCTATTTGCTGAATGTGAATCATTACCTCTATCAGCAGTTAAGTTTGCTGAGAATTCTAAGGCATTCTCTGTTTTAGATGGTGTTGTTTATAATGCTGATAAGACTGAGATTTTAGAATTTGATAAGACTAAGACTGATTATGTTATGCCTGATACAGTTAGACATATTCCAGGTCAAATTTTCTGTGGTGTTGATTGGCAAGGTAATACAACATTAAAGACTATTACATTATCTAAATCTCTTGAGGAAATTCCACAGGAGGCATTCAAGGATTGTAAGGCTTTAACCTCTATAGTAATTCCTGCTAGCGTTAAGAGTATTGGTGCATCAGCATTTGAAGGCTGCTTAGCCTTAACAAGCATAACATTTGCTGAGGGCTCAAAGCTTGAGACAATTGGTGATGAGGCATTCCTATCAGGTGGCTTTAAGGAAATTGTTTTACCTTTAGGTTTAAAGAGAATTGGTAATGATGCATTTACATTCTCAAAGGTTGAAAATTTAGTAATCCCTGATACAGTAACAACAATTGGTGATATAGCATTTAGAGAGATGGGTGCTTTAAAATCAATTACTTTACCAGCTTCATTAGAGCAGCTTGGTGAAACTCCATTTGGTGGAACTAAGACCCTAGAGACTATTTCAATCTCACAGGATGCTAAGAACTTTAAGGTAGTTGATAATGTACTTTATAACAAGGATGGATCAGTATTATATTACTATGGTACAACTAATAAGGCTACAGAGTATACAGTATTACCAACAACTGTTAGAATTAAGGTTGGTGCATTTGCTGGAAATACCTTCCTAACAAGTGTAACATTAAGTGAGTCTACTGCAATTTTAGAGGACTCTGCATTCTCAGGCTGTAAGAATCTAGCTACTATGGATATTCAGAATGTTAAGGAGCTTGGTATAGCTTCATTAGCATCAACTGCACTTACATCAGTAGTATTCAATAAAGATTTACATGTTATCCCTGAAAGATGCTTCCAAAACTCTCAATTAAAATCACTTGATTTAAGTAAATTTGAGGCTATTGGTAAGGATGCATTCTCTAATAGTAAGAATTTAGTATATGTTAAGTTTGGTAACAAGCTTACTGAGCTTGCTGATGGTTCATTCTCATTTACAGGTATCACTACATTAGTAATTCCTGGATCAATTAAGAGAATTGGCTCAGCCTTCTCAAGCCTACGTAGCCTAACTAAGGTTATTATTGAAGAGGGTGTTGAGGAAATTGCAGCAAACGCATTCTATCAATGTGATGCAATTAAGGAAATCGTATTACCTTCTACAATTAAATCAGTAGGTAATAGAGCCTTCTATTATGCTAGACTTGAAACAATTATTGTTAAGTCACAGGCTGTTTTAGATACAATGAAGGACTCAGAGCTATTAAGTAAGGATAGAAGAGGTAAGTATACAAAGAAGCTTATGGTAGCTGATAATCTTACCATTTCAGAGAGCACATTAAAGCTTATTACTGATTATGGATTAACTAAGCACACAGTTGATGGATATACAATTTTTGAATAAGGCTTAGAATAAATTTAATATTAGGCTATGAGGAGCATAATTGCTTTTCATAGCCTTTTTATTAATTAGATTATTATAGCCACACACTGAGCTAAAGCCATCAAAATAGCCTAAATTTTAATTTTTATGATTTTATTTACTAATGTATAGGCTATAAGAAATGAAGAAGCTATAGGC
>JAHHSW010000069.1 GCA_020024985.1 Anaeroplasmataceae bacterium
GATATAGGTTATTTGGCTATGGGGATGCTTATGTGGAAGCCCACAGGCCCCCTTTATAAAATGTAGCCTACATAGCATTAAATCATCTCCATAGGCAAGAATTTCTCTTTCAATACCATTGCCTAAATCTTCCTTTTTAACTGAATAATTTAAAAATACATTGTTATTCATAACTACCTCCACATTAATTTTATAGCTTCCTTATAATAAAATCTAGATTTAATTTCTTATTATGTTATAATGTTTACGTATTGAAAATAAAGGAGGCAATTTATAATGCTTTATAATCAAATTTTAGTTAGATTTGGAGATTTAACTCTAAAGGGAAAAAATCAAAAGACATTTTTAAGAGCTCTATATAGGCTTATGGAAACTAAGATGGAGGGCTTAGATGTAGAAATTGAATATCAGCATGATAGAATCTTTATTCATCTACTTGATGAGGATGTAAATAAGGTAATTGAAAGATTAAACCTTGTTTCAGGTATTTCATCATATTCACTTGTTGTTAAGTGTAGTGATCAAATAGATGATATTAAGAAAACTGCCTTAGAATTAATGAAGGATGTAGTAAAGACTACAGCTACCTTCAAGGTAAATACAAAAAGAGCTAATAAGAATTATCCACTTCATTCAATGGAAATTACTAAGCATGTATCAGGCTATGTTTTATCTAATCACCAGGGCCTTAAGGTTGATGTTCATACCCCAGAGGTTGAATTAAATATTGAGGTTAGAAGAGATGCTGCTTATCTATATAATACTAATATTAGAGCGCTTGGAGGCTTCCCTGTAGGTGTTGCAGGAAAGGGTCTTTTAATGCTTTCTGGCGGAATCGATTCACCAGTTGCTGGTGTTTTAGCTATGAAGCAGGGAATTGAAATTGAATGTGTTCATTTCGAGTCTACTCCACTTACCTCAATTGAAAGTGCTCAAAAGGTCGTTGATTTAGTAAAGAAGATGGCTAAATATGCCCCTCATAATAAGATAAATATCCACATGGTACCATTTAAGGAGCTTCATATGGCTCTACTTGATAATGTAGATGAAAGCTATAATATTACTATTATGCGTAGAATGATGTATCGTATCGCAACAGAGATTGCTAAGCGTAATAATTGTCTATGCCTAATCAATGGTGAGTCAGTAGGACAGGTAGCATCGCAAACCCTAGGCTCAATGCTTACAATCAATTCAGTTACAAACTATCCAGTTGTAAGACCTTTATGTACCTATGATAAGGTTGATATTATTGCTATGTCACGTAAGATTGATTGCTATGAGCTATCAATTAAGCCATTTGAGGATTGCTGTACAGTATATGTACCAAAAGCACCTGCGACAGCTCCAAAGCTTGATAGGGCAGAACACTATGAATCATTATTTGATTGGAAAACACTACTTGATGAGGCAGTAGAGAATACACAGGCTATTACAATCTCAACTGATAGTGATTTAGATTTATCAATGCTTGGTCTTGAGGTACGTGAGGTACTTAAGGAGCTTAAGGAAAATAAGTAATTTAATTAATATAGAGATAGATGAAACATAATTGGCTATTTTGTCAATTATGTTTTTATTTTAGTAAAAATGTGAAATTTTGTAAACTCTTAACATTCATTTACTTTAAAAGATAAAAATAATATAATAGTTTTGGGGGTAAACTAGTTTAATGGAGGAATTGTTATGGAGGATATAAAACAGAGATTAACGTATTCACTTTTACAAATACTCGACTTAGATGTCGCAGCTGTTTTAAAGCAATTTTTAGAGGGAGAAACCTCAGTTCTATTTTTATTGTTTAGAACTGGAAAGCCTCATTCACCAAGTGAAATAGTCAATGAGCTATCAATATCTAAGGGTAGAGTAACTACTCTACTTAATAGCTTATTTGATAAGGAGCTTATTGATATTAAAATGAGTGAGGATGATAGAAGAAGCTTTACAGTATCAATTACTCAAAAGGGCTTAGCTGTTTTAGGTGAGAAGATGGCTAATGCTGATAGGTATTTTGATAAGCTAGTAGAGAGGCTAGGAAAGGAAAAATCTAATACATTAATAGAAATATTAAATGAAACAGTAGAGATAATGAAGGAGGATGATTAACCTATGCCAATTGTAGAATTCAAGGATGTTTGTAAATATTACAAAATGGGTGAGAATGTAATTAAGGCAAATGATGGAGTTACATTTTCAATCAATGAAGGAGAGTTTTGTGTTATTGTTGGACCTAGTGGAGCTGGTAAAACTACCATATTAAATCTTCTAGGTGGTATGGAAACATTAGATAATGGTGAAATAATTGTGGCAGGCACCTCACTTGGTACCTTAAATGAAAAGGGATTAACTAATTATAGAAGGCATGATATTGGATTCGTTTTCCAATTCTATAATTTAATACCTTCTATTACAGCTTTAGAAAACATTGAGATTTCATCAGAAATTTGTAAGGAGCCACTTGATAGCAAGGAGGCTATGAAGCTAGTTGGACTTGAGGGTAGAATGAATAACTTCCCAGGTCAGCTTTCTGGTGGTGAGCAGCAAAGAGTTTCTATAGCTCGTGCAATCGCTAAAAATCCAAAGCTACTTTTGTGTGATGAGCCTACAGGTGCACTTGATTATAATACTGGTAAGCAAATTTTAAGATTACTTCATGATACCTGTACAAATGGTCATAAGACAGTAATAGTTATTACCCATAATGCTGCAATAACTAAGATGGCAGACCATGTTTTATATGTTAAGAATGGCCATGTTGAGGGAGAGGAATATAACGAGAATCCAGTTCCAATTGAAGAGATTGAGTGGTGATTTAAATGTCTTATTTTAAGTATGTATTAAAGGGCTTTAAGTCTAATATATCAAGGCTTTTAGCCATCGTCGCAATAATCACTCTAGGTATAGGCTTCCTTGTAGGCTTATCTACCTCAAGTAAGGATATAAGAGCCTCAGTTAATGATATGTATACTAAGAGTGAGGTAATGGATTTAAATTTGAAAAGTACTATTGGCTTTTCAAAGGAAACAGTAGCACTATTAAATGATAGAGCTGATATGGATGCTATGGGAGTTTATCAGCTAGAGCCTAAGCAGAGCTTTGTCAATAATACTGTTAAGGTAAAGAGTAGATTAATTAGCTCAAATTTACAAAGCAGTAAAATGAATAAGCTAGAGCTTATTGAGGGTAGAATGCCTACAAATGACAAAGAATGTGTTGTTTTAAAGGATATGGGTGTTTACTATAAGGCTAAGCTTAATGATAGTATTAGAGTTAAGGATGAAAAAGCTGGTATAGATAAAAGCTATGAGGTAGTTGGTGTAGTAAAATCTCCTTTGTTCTTTGCTAAGGATAATGAGTATAATCTTACGGCTACTAATACCTTAGATTTAATCTTCTTTGTTGATGATGAATATAATGCTTTTGATACAATTACTGATATTTATGTAAGAACTAATATTAGTAGTGATCGCTTTAGTGGCTTTTATTTTGATGAGCTTAAGGAGTATGAAAATACCCTAGAGGGAATGAAGGTAACTATTCTAGATAGCAGTAGAAATGCTATTAAGGATAGTATTAAGGATGAAATAATAGCTGATGAAGCTGGCTATAATGAGCTTAAGGCTACAGTTGATAATGAAATTAAAAAGGAAATTAGAGCTGAAGCCCTAAAGGAAGAAAATTATAACGAGCTTAAGGCTACAGTCGATAATGAAATTAAGACCTCTATTAAAAAGGGTATTAATGAGGATAAAGAGGCTAAGGCCAAGCTTGAGGCTTCAGTAAAGGAAGCAATGCTACCTCCTCTTAAGGAGCAATTTACTACTGATCCTCAATTCAAGTCTTTCCTGGATATGGCTAAAAATCAAGGAATTGCTAATCATAAGAAAGCTATAAAGGAAGAATTAATGGCTACAAATCCTAATGTAACAGCTGAGGAGGTAGACTTAGAATATTCTAAAAGAAGTGAGGAGGAGAAGCAAAGCTATATTAATGCCTCAATAGATGGCTATGTTAATTTAGCATATGACTTAGCTGATCCTAATAATCCAGATACCTTAGAAATGCTAAAGCCACTTGCTGAAGAGAAAAGGAAGGCTTACGATAAGGCCCTAGTAGAGGCTACTGAGCATGCCTTTAAGGATATGCCTATGGCTGATAAGGAAAAGCTATATGCAAAGGCCTTAGATACTCTAGTTATTAAAGCCTTTGATGATATGGATCCTTTAAAGAAGGAGGAGGCATATGATAAAGCCCTAGTAGAGGCCGCAGATAAAATTTATATAGATGATATCCTAGCTGGTAATGAGGAGGAACTTTATGTTTTAAATCTTAAGGCAAATCAAAGCTATGTGAGTGTTCGTGAAAATTCTAAAAAGATTGATAAGATTGCGGTAATATTCCCAGTATTTTTCTATTTCATTGCAGCCTTAGTTGCTTTAACTACTATTACTAGATTAGTTAATGAGGAAAGAGGAACAATTGGTCTATTTAAATCATTAGGCTTTTCAAAGGGTAAGATTTTATCAAAGTATTTAATTTTCGCAGTTGTATGTAGTGTTGTTGGTAGCTTACTTGGTAATTTAGCTGGTGTCTATGGATTGCCATATGTTGTATTCCAGGCCTATAAGACTATTCTTGATTTACCACCTATAGTCTATACGGTTGAGGGCTTAATTAATGGTATTTCTATTGGAATGATGATCCTAACAGTTATGGGGGTTGCTACCTATGTAACCTTAAATACCTTAAGAGAAAAGCCAGCCGAGCTATTAATGCCTAAGGCACCAAAGCCTGGTAAGAGATTACTTCTTGAAAGATGGAAGGGCTTATGGAAGAGAATTTCCTTCAAGTATAAGAATACCTTAAGAAATATCTTTAGATATAAAAAGAATTTAGCAATGATGATGGTTGGTGTAGGAGGCTGTGTTGCTTTATTAGTAACTGCCTTTGGTATTAGAGATGCCTTTGATAAGCTAGCCTCAGTTCAATATGATAGGATTGTAGAATATGACATTAGAGTTAATGTGGATATGGGCACAACCCTACCAGATGAAATTATGAGTAATGCTAGTGATAGTAGAAGAATATTAGGAGTTGTAACTCATATTGAGGGAGACGATGATTATGCTATCAATCTAGGAATTGCTAATAATAATTTAGATAACTTCTTCAATTTTATTCATAATGGAAAAAAGGTAGAGTTTACTAATGGCTCTGTCCTTATTGATGAGCAGCTTGCTAAGAATTTTAAGCTTAAGGTCGGTAGCGAATTTAAGCTTGAAAATAGTGATAAGACCTATACTGTAACTGGTATTTTTGAAAATCATATGGATAATTTCATATTCATCTATGACGATAGGCTTTTAGATAGTGAAGCAAATACCTATTTGATTAACCTAAAGGATGGAGTAGATGAGGGTAAGATAGTTGATGATTTAGCCTTAGAAAATGTTACTGGTGTTGAATCAACTAGTCAAAAAAGAGATAGCTTCAATACTATGCTTGGTAGTATAGTTCTTATATTAGTAGTAGTTATTATTTGTAGTGGAGCCTTAGCGATAATTGTTATTTATAATTTAACTAATATTAATATCAATGAGCGTTTTAAGG
>JAHHSW010000007.1 GCA_020024985.1 Anaeroplasmataceae bacterium
TCTCATGACCTTGTCAACAAGAAATTGAAATTATTTAAGTGGTGGTTGGGGACGGTTTCGAACCGCCGAACCCTAAGGAGCAGATTTACAGTCTGCCGCGTTTAGCCTCTTCGCTACCCAACCATTTATTTTGTTTTGCACATTCATAGCGCTCCATTAGTATACCATTTAAAAAATTCTTTGTCAACAGCAATTTTTAGTTTTTTTACATTTTTTTTAAATAATCTTTAACTTATAGTTAAGGGCCAAAAATGACGGGATTTCGCCATCATTTCAGCCCCTAACTAAAGTACACTAATTCTAAACATTTGTCTCGGTTTCAACAATGCCACTGCTGCCATATTTTTCTCTTAATAATGGCTTTTCAATCTTACCAGTAGGATTACGTGGAACCTTATCAAAAATAATAACCCTAGGTCTTTTATATCTTGGTAAATCGAAGGCAAATTCATTAACCTCAGCTTCGGTTAATTCCATTCCCTCCTTTACCTCTATAATAGCACAGGTAATCTCTCCAAGCCTTTGATCTCTAAGGCCAATTACCGCACAGTCCTTTATTCTATCATGCTTACGTAGGAAATCCTCTATTTGAACTGGATAGATATTTTCTCCACCTGAGATAATAACATCCTTCTTTCTATCTACTAAATAAATAAAGCCATCCTGAAGCTTTGCCATATCTCCTGTATATAGCCAGCCGTCCTTTAAAACATCTGCGGTGGCCTCCTCATTCTTATAGTAGCACCTCATTACGCCCTTTCCCTTTACAATAAGCTCTCCTACCTCACCAGGTAATACATCATTACCAGCCTCATCTACAATTCTACATTTCCAGCCATAGCCTGGAACACCTATAGCACCTACATGACTAATATTTTCAATACCTAAATGCACACAGCCTGGTCCTACTGATTCAGATAAGCCATAGTTAGTATCATAATCATGCTTAGGGAAAACCTCCTTCCATCTTCTTATTAAGGAAGCAGGTACTGGCTGAGCACCTACATGCATTAGCCTCCACTGGCTAAGCTTATAATTTTCAAGCTTTAGCTTACCACTATCAATGCTATCTAAAATATCCTGAGCCCAAGGCACTAATAGCCAAACAATAGTTACACCCTCATTACTAATAGCATCCATTATCCACTCAGGCTTAATACCTCTTAATAAAACAGCCTTGCTAGCTGTAGCTAGGCTTCCAAACCAGTGCATCTTAGCTCCAGTATGATATAGAGGTGGCATACATAAAAAAACATCATCCTTAGTTTGGTGATGGTGATGGACCTCTACCTCACTAGCACTATATAAGGCCTCATGGCTATGTAAAATAGCCTTAGGGAAGCCAGTTGTGCCTGATGAAAAATAAATAGCTGCATCATCACTCTCATCTACCTCAACCTCTGGTCTTACATCACTATAATAATTAATAGTATCAAAATAATTATCCGCAAACTGAACACTTCCTGGACCTACATAAACTAAGGTCTTAACAAGTGGAGTTCTATCCGCAATTGGCTCAACTCTACCAATAAACTCCTCTCCAAAAACTAGGGCATTACAATCAGCT
This sequence comes from Anaeroplasmataceae bacterium, assembly GCA_020024985.1. Taxonomy (GTDB): domain Bacteria; phylum Bacillota_I; class Bacilli_A; order Acholeplasmatales; family Anaeroplasmataceae; genus Anaeroplasma. The sequence continues at coordinate 1,568 of JAHHSW010000007.1, forward strand.
AGAGTAAGACAATACTTAATCTCTTCTGATGTATATCTATAATTCATAGGTACTGCTAGGGCACCTGTTTTTAAAACACCAACATAAATAGGAAGCCACTCAAGGGAATTCATTAATAAAATTGCTACCTTATCACCCTTTTTAATACCCTTACATAATAATAGGTTAGCAAATCTATTAGCCATTAAATCAAACTCACCCCAGGTAATGCTTCTTCTATACTCATCTGATTTAATTGGCTCAATCAAATTAAACTCACGCCAGGTACGATAGCTTTCTGGCTTAAAGGCAGGATTAAGCTCTACTAAAGCCTCCTTATGCTTATATTTAATTGCGTTTCTTTCTAATAAATCAGTTAAAATCATAAAAACTCCTCCTATAAAAAAAAGTCCTTTCAATAAATGAAAGGACGATTTAATCGTGGTACCACCTTAATTCGCTATATATAATATAAATATATATAGCCTCAAAACGATATAACGGTCGTATCCCGTCCTAGCCTACTATTAGTTCGGTAGGAGGCTCCGAAATGTATTCATATAAATGGTTATACTATTTTACACCTAGCAATAGCTCTCTATAATAACCTAAATATATTACTTCTTTTCTTCATAGCCTTTTTTGTATATAGTACTATTTTAGACCGGATATTAATAAAAGTCAAACAAAATAATACCCATTAAGCCTTAATTAGACCCCTAATCTAGCTTTAGATTATAGCCTAAATCAAAAGCTCTTAAATTAACATCTAAAAGCTTAGCTGGAACTGTATTTCTTAAGGCCTCTATCCAGCTTTTATATTCTATATCTGTAGATTTAGCAAGGACACCAATTAAAACAACATTAACAGCCTTAATATTACCAGCCTCCTTAGCAAGCATAGCTCCATCTAAGGCTGTAACATTACACTTAGCCTTAAGCTTATTAATAATATCCTCTGGATACCTCATTTTACCTGTAATTACAGGCATTGGATTAATCTCTTGATTATTTACAATAATTCTTCCACCCTTTTTTAAATAAGGTAGGGCTCTATAGGCCTCTAGGCTTTCAAAGGCTAAAATAACATCAGCCTCACCCTTATCTATAATAGGCGAATAAACCTTATCTGCAAATTTAACATAGGTAACAACACTACCTCCACGCTGAGACATACCATGAACCTCACTAAGCTTAATATCATAGCCTAGGGAGGTAATAACATTACCTAAAATACGACTGGCAAGTAGGGTACCCTGACCACCTACACCAACAATCATTATATTCAAATTACTCACCTACCTTTTCAATAGCGTGGAATGGACAAACATTTATACATAAGCCACAGCCATTACATTGAGTTTTATCAATCAAAATATTACCATTCACCATGCTTATGGCAGGACATCCTAGCTTCAAGCACCTCTTACAGTGCTTACAGCTAGCTGTAACCTCACATTTACCAATATAGTGAACTCCCTTTAATAGGGCACAAGGGCGCTGGGCAATAATGACACTTACCTCATCACTATTAACCTCTTCCTTAACTACCCTCTCAAAATTATCCACATCAAATGGATCAGCAACCACAATTCTTTTAACGCCAACTGCCTCAGCTAGCTTAATTAAATTAACCTGGGCGGTTTCTTCCATTCTTATAGTCTTACCAGTAGTTGGGTTTTGCTGGTGACCAGTCATACCAGTAATACTATTATCTAAAATAATAACAGTGTTTGCACCCTTATTATAGACAATATCAATTAAGCCAGATATACCACTATGAATAAAGGTTGAATCTCCTATTACAGAAACTAGATTTTTATTAAACTCCTTACCACGAGCCTTAGCCATACCAAAGCCTGCTGAAACTGATGCACCCATACAAATAGTTGTATCAACTGAAGCAAGTGGTGGCATAGCACCAAGGGTATAGCAGCCAATGTCTCCAGCAACCGTTAAGCCAAGCTTATTTAATACATAGAAGGTACCTCTATGTGGGCATCCTGGGCACATTACTGGTGGACGAGCAGGAATCTCCTCATCCACTGTATATAAATCATTATTCTTAATACCTAAAACAGCCTCTCTTATCATACTAGGTGTATATTCACCAAGTAAGCTAAAGGCCTCCTTACCTATTACCCTTATACCTAAAGCTTTTACATACTCCTCAATTATAGGGTCTAGCTCCTCTATAACATAAATAGTATCATGCTTAGAAGCAAAATCCTTAATAAGCTTACTAGGTAATGGATTTATAATACCAAGCTTTAAATAATCAGCCTTAGCTCCTAAGGCCTCCTTACTATACATATAGCTAATGCCTGAGGTAATAATACCAATACGAGAGCCATTATCCTCTATAGTATTAAATTTAGAGTCGTTAACATATTCCTCTTCCTGTCTTTGTCTTTCCTCAACCACTACATGCCTTTTAATCGCATTAGCTGGAGTCATAACAAACTTACCTACATTCTTAGTATAAGGCTTAAGCTCATAATTAAGAGGATCACACTCTAAAACTAAGCCCTGGGAATGAGATACACGGGTGCTAAGACGAATAAGGACTGGAGTATCAAATCTTTCAGATAAATTAAAGGCCTCCTTAGTAAACTCCTTACACTCAGCTGAATCACTAGGCTCAAGCATTAAAAGCTTTGAAGCCTTAGCGTAATGCCTAGAGTCCTGCTCATTTTGACTTGAGTGCATACCTGGGTCATCCGCAACCACAAAAACTAATCCGCCATTAACACCAGAATAGCTAGCTGTAAATAATGGGTCAGCCATAACATTAAGACCAACATGCTTCATAGCACTTAAGCTACGTGCCCCAGCTATGGATGCGCCAATACATACCTCAGCTGCGACCTTTTCATTTGGAGCCCATTCAACATTTATATTTTCATATTTTACAATGCTTTCTGTAATCTCAGTACTTGGAGTACCTGGGTAAGATGATACTACACTTACTCCGGCCTCATAAGCACCACGAGCTACAGCAGCATTACCAATTAGTAGCTTTTTCATACAATTTCACCGTCCAATAAATTAAAAATTTATATTTAAATCTTATTATACCACTAATTTATTGCAATAAAACCCCTACCAGCGAATATTTGTGGAAAAAATAAAAGGGTACCTTAATAGATACCCTTCTATATTACTTCTTTATTCTCTTATCAAGCTCATATGAGGCTAGCATAATTACTCTACCACAGCCCTGACACTCTAGCTTTATATCAGCGCCCACTCTAATTACCTTCCAAAGATTACTTCCACAAACATGTGGCTTTTTAGTCTTTACAATCTGATCAAGCTCATACATTATAGTGGTCTCTCCTTAATCTTAGCGAATGCTCTTGGATATTTAGCTGGAGTAGGCTTTACCTTCTCTATTATGATAATCTCACGCTTACCTGCCTCATCAGGAAGCTCTAGCTCAATAGTCTTAATTACCTTACCACCTAAGGTAGTAATAGCCTTACTAGCCTCAGCTAATTCAGAGGCTCCACCTTGACCCTTCATAGCTATAAAGCGACCTCCTAGCTTAACAAGAGGTAAGCAAAGCTCTGAAAGTAAATTAAGACGAGCTACCGCTCTAGCAGTAACAACATCAAAGCTCTCTCTTTTATCCTTAGCAAATTCCTCAGCTCTTTTATGATATGCCTTAGCATTAGGAAGCTCTAAATATTCAATAAGCTCATTTAAGAAATTAATTCGCTTATTTAAGGCATCAATTATTGTAACCTCACAATTAGGATCAACTATAGCTAAGGGAATAGATGGGAATCCTGCCCCACTACCTACATCACATAGGCTAATATGCTCATTTACATCAATAGCCTTAGTAATTAATAAGGAATCAAGGAAATGCTTATTATAAACCTCATCACGCTCAGTTATAGCAGTAAGATTCATATATTCATTAACAGTAACTAATCTATCGTAATATTTTGAAAACCTATCAAGTATAGAATCAGTTGCCTTAATATTAAGCTTTAATAGCTCACTCTTAAAATCCATAAATTAGCTCCTCATCATTTTTTCTACATATACTACTAATACTGAAATATCAGCAGGGTTAACTCCACTAATACGAGAGGCCTGACCAATAGTCTTTGGCATAATTTTCTTAAGCTTCTCCCTTGCCTCTAGGGCGATGTTATCCACATCATCATAATTAATATTATCAGGAATTAGCTTATTATCTAAGGATTTCATTCTATTAGCCTGATCCTTTGCCTTCTTAATATAGCCCTCATACTTATAATGAATTTCAATTTGCTCTAAAACAGCATCTGAATAATCATGTGAAAGCTCTATATTTGAAGCCTCTAATAAGCTCTTAATAACCTTGTAGCTTAGCTCAGGTCTTTTTAATAGCATACCAAGGGATAAGCTTTCATTAAGCTTAGTACTACCGTACAAGGAAATGATAGGGTCAGCAATAGCTGGCTTAATCTTAATGGTATTAAATTCCTTAATACCCTCCTCTATCATTCTCTTTTTATTTAATAGGCTTTCATATTGCTTATCATTAATTAAGCCTACCTCATAGCCCTTTTCACGAAGACGTAGGTCAGCATTATCATGACGTAAAAGTAAACGGTATTCGGCACGAGAGGTTAATAATCTATATGGCTCCTTAGTACCCTTAGTAACAAGGTCATCAATCATTACACCAATATAAGCCTCATCTCTAGATAAAATTAATGGCTCCTGGCCTTTAAGCTTTTGACAAGCATTAATACCAGCAATTAAGCCCTGGGCAGCAGCCTCCTCATAGCCTGAGGTACCATTTATTTGTCCAGCTGTAAATAAATTAGCTAAATGCTTAGTCTCAAGAGATGGCCATAGCTCTAGTGGGTCAATTGCGTCATACTCAATAGCGTAGGCATAACGAATAACCTCACAATCCTTCATACCAGGAAGCATTCTTAGCATCTTATCCTGAACCTCAACTGGCATTGAGGTAGAGAATCCACCAATATATTGCTGATCTAGCTCTAGTGACTCTGGCTCATAGAATATTTGATGCCTATCCTTATCACTAAATCTAACAACCTTATCCTCAATAGATGGACAGTAGCGTGGTCCAATACCCTCTACTACTCCACCATACATGGCTGATTCCTTTAGATTATCTAAAATTAGCTTATGAATTTCTAAATTTGTATAAGCTAAATAGCATGGTACATGAGCTCCAGTTAAGCTATTATAGCCCTCATCGAAGCTATAATGCCAGGTTACATCATCACCATTTTCAACACTAGCCTTAGTAAAATCTATACTTGAGGCCTTGATTCTAGCTGGAGTACCAGTCTTAAGCCTTTGAATAGTAAAGCCATTACGTCTTAAGGCCTCACTTAAGCCCTTAGTAGTCTTTTGACCATCTGGTCCCTCATGCTTAGTCCAGTGCCCTCTTAGGATTCTTGAATCTAGGAAGGTACCAGTAGTTACTACTGTAGCCTTACCCTCGATTTTGGTTCCATCCTCTAGAGCTACACCTGTACACCTACCATCCCTTACTAATAGATCGGTTGCATAAGCCTCAATTAAATCTAGGTTCTTTGTTTCCTTTAGGTGACGTAGCATCTCCCTCATATAAAGGAGCTTATCCTCCTGGAAGCGTAGTGCCCATACGGCAGGACCCTTAGAGCGGTTAAGCATCTTAGTTTGAATTTGGCATAAATCACTATTCTTACCCATATATCCACCTAAGGCATCGATTTCTCTTACAACAACACCCTTAGCTGGTCCACCAATTGATGGATTACATGGCATTGAGCCAACCATATTTAAATTACCGGTAATAAGAACAGTCCTCATACCTATATTAGCTGCGGCAAGGGCAGCCTCACAGCCGGCATGTCCACCACCTACGACGATTACATCGTACATAAAATCACCTACTTAGTTTTTTTATAAATTACTTAGTTAAATACATTGCAAGAAGCTTCATTGTAGCTTCAATTCCATCCATATGAGTACGCTCCATACCATGAGATGCACATACTCCTGTACCAATTAAGCCAGCCTTACAATCAACACCAGCTCTTAAGGCCGCACTCGCATCAGAGCCATAGTAAGGGAAGATATCCACAACATACTTTAAATTTGCTTCCTTAGCAAAATTAATTAATCTTGTAGTTAGCTCATAATTATATGGACCTGATGAATCCTTTGCACAAATTGAGGTGCTGTATTCATTACCAGCTAAATCTAAGCCAACACAGCCCATATCTACAGCTAAAAATTCATCTAATTCTCTAGCTATAGAGGCAGCACCATGGCCTACCTCCTCATGATTTGTAAAGTATACATAGGTATTGTACTTAGGCTTTAAATTATTTCTCTTTAAATACTCAAGCACTGAAAGAATAATACATACTGATGCCTTATCATCAATAAATCTACTCTTTAAAAAGCCTGAATCAGTTATAACAGTCTTTGGCTCATAGCAAACATAATCACCATTTTGAATGCCTAAGGCAAGAACATCATTTTGGTTATGCACAACCTCATCTAATCTTACCTCAATTGTATCTACATTTCTTGGCTTAGTGCCTGAATCACTATAAACATGACAAGCAGGTGAGGTAGATAAAATAGTACCTGTGTAAACACGACCATCCCTAGTGCGTACTCTACAGTACTCACCATCAAGGGTTGGAATAATTGGTCCACCAATATTAGTTACCTTTAAATTACCATTTGAGGTAATGCTTCTAACCATTAGGCCTAGGGTATCATCATGGGCAGCAATACCACGAGTCATGCTGCTATCCTCACCCTCAACAAAGATTTCAAAGCTTCCCTTTGGGGTTACTCTATAATTTTTATAGCCAAGCTCATCAAGCTTATTAGCTAATACCTTATTTATATTAATACTATATCCAGATGGGGAATCTGTTAAAAATATATCGTTTACGATACTTTTAAAATAATTAATTGACTTATCCATAAAATAAACATCTCCTTTATCATAAACAATTATATCGCAATTATATCAAAATGGTACTATTTATTCAAGGAAAGTTTCAATTCGTGAAAAAAGGCCTGATATAAAATATCAGACCTCTTGCTTATTTAGGCATCAGCACCTGTTTCTAAGGATAGTATAGATTCAAATGGCACTCTTTTCTTACCAGAAAGAATAACCTCATGAGATATCATATCTATATATTCTATTAGACCAGATAATAAAATGATTTTTCCCTTTTTATATTGCTTAATATTAACACATCTTTTCTCTCTATAGCAACGAATTAAAACTAAATCCATATCAGATCTTTCCTCATCAGATATAGCCTTAGGGTCTAAATAATTATCATCGACCATACTAATTGCCTCATTCATTCCCTTTAGGGCATCAAAGCCTAAAAATTTACTAGCCATTCTTCTACTCACCATTATGTCCTCCTATACATTTATTTCTTATTTTAATTGTCGACCCCTCTAATAAAGAGCTTCCTAATAAAACACTATTTTTCCCAAACTCATCCCAAATGCTTGAAATGGTCTTAAACACCTCAATAGTATTTTCATTATCCTTATAAAACAAATTCATTTGTCTATTATGTATATAATCTATTTCATTAGCGCTAACCATTAGCCTCCTAATTGGTAAATCCGCTACCTCCTTAAAATAAATACTCTTAATTTTATTAGCTAGGTAGCCATAATCTCTACTACGATATGGAAGATTAATATTTTTACCATATCCACCCATATACTCCTTACTATAGCCAACAAAGAAGCTTATAGATCTACAGTCTCTATTGCTACTACATAAATCTACGCATATGATATAAAGCATTTCTAAAAGTGGAATAATCGCATCACTCCTTTTATAATCAGAAAAAAGAATTTGGCTTCTAGATATAGATTTACTTTCTGGAGTATATTCCTTTATATCACTAATTTTGCATTCCTCATTACCAAAGGCATGCTGATAAAGCTCAGAGCCAATAACGCCAAACTCCTTTATTACTCTAGTTTCATTCATAGCGATACCCTCCATATCATAAATACCCATACGAGCTAGATGAGCCTCTATTCCACTACCTATTTGCCAAAAATCAGTTAAGGGCCTATGATGCCAAAGCTCCCTTACATATTTTTCCTTATCAAGATAATAATATCCACCATTATGCTTAGCCATTATATCTAAGGCTACCTTAGCTAAATACATATTATCTCCAGCACCACAGGTAGAAAAAACACCAAGCTCCTTAGCTATTTCCTCACATATGCTTTTGGCTAAAAGCTTAGGTGAATCATTATAATATTTTAAATAAGGCTCAACATATAAAAATGATTCGTCAATACTATAGGTATGAATATCTGACTTATCCACATAATGAAGAAATATCTCATAAAGCCTTACCGCATACTCTATATAATATTTCATTCTAGGCTTAGCCTTAATTAAGGGAATATCCTTAGGAATTTCATAAAGCCTACAGCGGTTCTTTACCCCTAAGCTCTTTAAATAGGAGCTAACTGCTAAGACAACTGCCCCAGCTCCACGACTTTCATCCACAACCACTAAGGGAGTAGTTTGGGGATTAAGCCCACGTAGTGAGCATTCAACTGATGCAAAAAAGCTTTTCATATCTATTACCATATACATAATAAAAAGGGCCTCCTTTCTTAAGTCAGCCCTAGTTTATCGTTAACAATGGCATTATTTATGCCCTTTATTTATTTTCAGTATTTTCATTCTTCTCTTTATCATAATTAATTCTTACTAAATGGAAATCACAAACCTCATCACCATTAGCTAAGGTCTTAGTTCTATAAAGCTTAGCTCCCTGAATTTCATATTTAGAAAAATCCATATGACACATACAAGGAAGGTAATCAAGCATATTCTCTCTTTGTGCTAATTTACAAACACCACAGCGTGTCATTGTGTAGCTTACCTCATCCTTACCTGGGGTATAAGTAAATCTCCAGTCCATTTCATCATTACTAGATAGTGACGCTTTTGAGACATCACCCATCTTTTTATGCATAGCCTCACTAAATAGCTTGCCCTTTTCTCTTGTGCTCTTCTTCATTTTAACCATTTGCTTAGAATACATCATCTCATCAACCATCTTATTCATAAGCTCTGGGGTCATATTAGGCATTATCCTAGCTAAGGCAAAGAACCAAGCTGCTCCCTTTAGATTACTAGCCATATAATTCCCCTTCTTTAGGCCTGGGGTTCTTAATATAATGGCCTTGTACTCCTTTTTAATATCCTTAGCTATTTTATTAATATCAACATCCTTATAATTTTCTTTATAATACTCTTTCAATAGCTTAGTAAAAACCATTCCAAAAACTCTACAGGTTATATCATATTTCATAGTAAGTCACCATCCTTTATAATATTATAGCACTAAATCGACTTAAAAAATAAAAAAGCCAATAATACCTTAGTACTATTAGCCTAATTATAAATTATTGAATTGCTCTTAGCTTATCAGAAATAAGTGGGATATAATCATCAACGATACTATGAGCAACATACTCAAGGTGGTCACCAGCTCTTTCTAGATTAGATACTAGGTTAATATAAACACCACTTGATTGAGGTGAGCACTCACCATGCTCAAGACGTTGAATATGACCATTAATCATATCACTTCTCATATCATCGATTTCATTTTCAAGCTCATCTACTGCAGCAATTAAGGTATTGCTTTGATCCTGATAAATTTGAGAAACATTATCAAACTGCTTATTAAGCTTTATCTTAAGCTCCTTAATTTGCTCATATACCTTATCAGAGAAATCAAATTCACCGTTCGCAATATGCTTAGTATACTTAATCATATTATCAGAAATTTCAGCAAGACGATAGAAATCGTTAACGATATGGTGAAGCTTAGATACTAGCTTCTCATCATTACCAGTAATACCTGATGATGAAACCTTAACTAAATATGATAGAATTGATTGATTAATCTTTTCAATATTAGCATTGTTAGCATTAACTAGTGAAGCATTCTCCATGCTTTTAGCAGTAAAGCAGTCAATAGCTAAATTTAAATTGTCCATAGCTAAATAACCAAGTCTTAAGGTTTCCTTAGCAGCTTGATTAATAGCTACTGCTGGAGTCTTTAAGAAACGATCATCAATATAGCCCTCTTCGCCTTCCTTCTTCTTATCCCTAATTAGGAAGGTAGAAGCCTTAACGAATAGGCTAATAAATGGAAGGAATAGCATAGTCATAATTACATTAAAGAAGGTATGGAACATTGCTAGCTGAGTACCAGGAACACCTGGAAACCACTTATCAAAGGTATTTTCCATAAAGCCTGGCCAGCAAATTAATACTATAAAGACAATTACTGCACCTATGGTATTAAATAAAAGGTGGATAATTGAAGCTCGCTTAGCATTTGGTGAAGCACCAATTGATGAAAGTAGGGCTGTAACACAAGAACCAATGTTTGATCCTAATACTATATATAGGGCTGAATTGTTAAGCTCAGTTGCAGCACCACCACCAATAGAGATACCTGCAGTTACCATAGTGATTAGAATTGATGTTATAGCACTTGATGATTGCATAACAGCGGTAAAGAATATACCTAGGAATAATAATAGGAATGGATTTGAGACAGTTGAGAATAAATTTTGTAATGTATCTCGCATAATATCTGTACTCATCGCATCCTTCATCATAGTTAAGGAAACGAATACTAATCCAAGGCCTGACATTGCAAGTCCTAGGGTCTTAATCTTTTCTTTTTTAAATATCATGCTCATAAACATTCCGATGAATGTTAATAGCATTGCATAAAGTCCAATATCAAATGAATTTAGGGCAACGATTTGAGCAGTGATGGTTGTACCAATGTTCGCACCCATAATTACTGCGGCCGCTTGAGTTAATGTCATTACACCAGCATTAACGAAGCCGACTACCATAATAGTTGTCGCTCCTGATGATTGTATTAGTGCGGTTGCGGCAGCACCTATACCAACTCCAACAAAGCGATTGTTAGAAGTTTTATCAAATAATTTTCTTAAGCCACTATTCGCAAGCTTTTCAATATTATCAGATAGCATTTTAAAGCCAACTAGAAGGATACCAAGTCCTGCTAGAAGTAATATTATCGATTCAGCCATTATAAAGCCCTCCAGATAAAAATTTTTTTAAAATCTATACTCCTTTACTTTAACCAATTTCGTACAATATTTCAATAATAATATATATTTTATGTAAATAATTGTAAAGATTTTATATTGAAAACGATTTTAAATAATAAAATATGCTACTATAGACTGAAAGTTAAAATTTGAAATACTTACAAATAGATTTTAATTAATTACATTTAGTGCTATAATAATTTATACACTAGTGAAGACCTAAAAAGGGGGGGAAAGGATGAGTGAGCATGAAAAATTTAATAAGCTTATTGATTACATTGTTTCTCATCTTTGGGATTATAAGAATACAATCTTCAAATTTGATGATATTCCCTCTAAAAGCTTTAAGCTAGATGCAATATATAATAAGCAGGGAACTATCTTTTTTAGAGATACAATAACTGATGAGCTTATAGAATTTAATCTCAAAAATTTACCAGCCCTTATCTACTGTATGACCTACGATGAAAGGGTATATTAAAAGGCACTTGGAAAACCAAGTGCCTTTTAGCTTATTACTTCTTTAAATTTTTCTTAAAATCATCAATTATAGCATCAACTGTAAAGCCGAATACCTCAGGAAGTTCCTTAAGTGGCATTGATAAACCAAAGGTATCAATACCATGAACAACCTTAGCATACTTATACCAAGGCATTGAAGATCCCATCTCTACTGCCATAACTGGTAGATTGCTAGGAAGTATGCTTTCCTTATATTCCACGCTTTGCTTATCAAATAGGAACATCGAAGGCATAGATACTACTCTAACATAAATCTTCTCACTCTCTAGCTTCTTAGCTACCTCTAGGCATAATGATAGCTCAGAGCCACAGGTAACAATTACATACTTACAAGGCTTAGAAGGCTCATAGGCAACATATGCACCCCTACTAACCTCCTCAGGCTTAGTACAATCTAATACTGGTAAATCCTGTCTTGTTGTAACAATAACTGTAGGATACTTATTAGGCTTGAAGCTTTCAAATATTGCGGCAGTCATTTCTCTTGCGTCAGCTGGACGGAATAAATTAGTGTTAGGAATTGAACGAATCATTGTTAATTGCTCAATTGGCTGATGAGTAGGTCCATCCTCACCTACACAAATTGAATCATGTGAGAAATAGAATAATGATGGAATACTCATTAATGCTGCTAGACGAATAGCAGGCTTCATATAATCAGAGAATACAAAGAAGCCAGCACAATATGCTCTTAAGCCACCATGAACAGTAATACCATTAGTAATGGCTGCCATTGCATGCTCTCTTACACCAAACTTAATATTTCTTCCAAGTGGATTTGATGGACCAAAGATACCATCAGCACCCTTAACCATTGTAGATGATGATAAATCAGCACTACCACCCATAATATTAGGTAGCTTAGAGCCCATCCAATCAATAATTTGACCCATTACCTTACGAGTAGAAATCTTAGAGCCGATTTCATACTTAGGCATTGTATCAAACTCATCAATCTTATAATCCTCATACATGAAGCTACATAAAGCCTTATAATCAGCTGGATACTTAGCTGAATAATCCTCTAAATCCTTATTCCAGCTGCAGCAAGCATTATAGCCTCTATCGCTAACCATTTGCTTATACTGCTTCTTAACATCCTCAGGAAAATCAAATTCATCAAAATGATAATCAAGATTCTTTCTTAGCTCAATTAATTGCTCAGTTGAAAGTGGCTTACCATGAACTGATGCCTCACCACTATTAGGAGCACCATAGCCAATTGTAGTCTTAATTTCGATAATAACTGGTCTTCCATCGCTTTCCTTAGCTAAATTAATAGCCTTATCAACCTCATCACAATCATTACCATTCTCTACAAAAATATGTCTCCAGCCCATTGCTTCCATCTTCAGCTTAGTATTCTCACTATTAGCAAGAGCAACCTCACCATCAAGCTGAATGTCATTTGAATCATATAAAACAATAAGCTTATCTAGACCTAAATGTCCTGCTAAAGACATTGCCTCCATAGATACACCCTCCTGTAAATCGCCATCACCACATAATACATATGTATAATGATTAATTACAGAATAATCATTCTTATTAAATCTTGCTGCTAAAAACTTTTCAGATATAGCTAAGCCTACGCTCATTGCAATACCTTGACCAAGAGGTCCTGTAGTTACCTCTACGCCAGCAGTATGACCATACTCAGGATGTCCTGGGCATAGGCTACCCTTTTGTCTAAAGCTCTTAATATCCTCAAGTGAAATAAAGCCAGCTAAATGAAGAATTTCATATAATAGCATAGAGCCATGACCAGCTGATAGAATAAATCTATCTCTATCAAACCACTTTGAATCCTGTGGATTGATATTTAAATGTCTTGTAAATAATGTGTGGACAATTGGAGCAGCACCAAGCACAATTCCTGGGTGACCACTCTTTGCCTTAGAAATAATTTCCGCTCCCATCACACGTAATGAATTAACACTTAGATTGTCTAAAGAGTTCATAATTAACCTTCCTTTTAAAAATATTTTTTGATATTTAAATACTACTAATTATTCTTTGTTTCATCTTCTAAAGCATCAATAGCGTCATCTAATGATGGCTTACTATCCTCATCAGAAGCTACAACCTCTGCCTCTACTACCTCTACATCTACTGCCTCTTTAGCCTCTTCATTTTCTAAAGTAGCCTTAGAAGCCTCATTATCTTCCTCTACGTCTGAAGCATTAGCATCAATAGCTTTATTCTCTTCTCTTACTGCCTCTTCACTAGCATCATCATCTAAATTATCCTCTGGATATAGATTCTTATAGAAGTCATCCATATACTCCTTTTGTAAATCTAAAAGCTCATCAAATCTCTTGCCACCTAAATATTCAGCAACCTTGTCTCTTGCCTTAACATTTTCATTAACAATCTTCTTCTTAGTTTGAGTATTAATAAAAATCATACCAATAAACATAACTAATAAAATACCTAAAATACCATAGGTTCCCCAAGAGCCCATCTTATCACCTAGGAAAATAGATAATACTGCAAGTAATACTGCAATACCCATCATAGGATAAACAAAGGTCTTAGAGAATTTGCTAGAAATCTTATCAGCATTATCCCAGAAATCCATCCAAATTTGGTTAATTGGTGCTTGATATAAATCCTTAAGCTTTTCATAATAACCATTTTCTAAAAATAATCTATAGTTCACTCCATCAAGAGAGGTCCATACTGCAAACTTACCATTCTTGATAACATACTCTTCCTTTACGCCCTCGAAGCTATCCATTAGGAATATTTCTACCCTATGTCCCTCAAGCTCCTGTACCTCATAAGGCTCTGCCTCATTAGCTAATTCATATAGCTTTTGATTCATTTTCATTATAAATCACCATTATACTCTATGAGTATCCTTTCTAAAATACAAGGGTATTATATCATATAGATAATATAAATAAAAGTGGAGATATTCTCTCCACTCTTTTTTTAAACACTTTTTTAATTTTATAATCCAAATAATGCAAGAATTCTCTTTAAGAAATTTGCTTCATATAAAGCTTTTGAAACACGGAATGCATCTGGGTTATCTAATTGCATATCTACTACTAGGAAGTCCTTTGCTGGAGCAAACCATTCCATATCCATAACTAGTGATAATACATAGAATAAAACAGTGATTATGATTGCATATAGGGCAACATAATAAATAATACCAAGTAAGCCATCTAAGAATCTTACAAGACCACTCTTTCTTAATCCACTTACAATAAGCTTTAAAATACCCATAACTAAAAGTAAGCCAACAAATAAAATACCAAATGAAATTGCATTCATTGAAAGCTCTGCTAAATAGTTAGCTGTAGTGCTTACAAGATCAGTAACAGCTGGATTACCCATACCATTAGCTAAGATATCTGCTAAAAAGCCTGGGATTGCAAGTAGCTGTGCTAAGGCCTCTGAGGCTGTAGCCCCCTCAGGAATACCATTTTGAGCAACCGCATTATTAATATTATTTGTAAATGTTTCTAATAGGGTTGGATAAATAATCTCATTATGAATTAGCATCTGTGCAAATTGACCTGCAAAGAAAATTGAGAATAAAATAATCGCTAATATACCAATATGAGATAAAAGCTTTTTCATAAAGCCTTGCTTAAAGCCAATAATTGCCATTAATAAGGCAAGAACAACTAATACTATATCTACGACTCCACAAAAACCAAAGTCCATAAAATAATCCTCCTTCTAAAAGTAAGTATTCTATTCAATATTATACATATGATTTTATAAAAATTCAATCGTCTAATTTGTCTAAAATATATTGTTTTTTGCTATATTAACTAAAATTGTTGCTTTTTCTTAAAAGTTTTTTAACAGAAACACTCTGAAATAACCATGATGATAACCAAAACACACGGTGTAGGTATTAAATAT
>JAHHSW010000070.1 GCA_020024985.1 Anaeroplasmataceae bacterium
AAAGTACTACTTTATGTATTGCTACAAAAAAGTAGTACTTTGTCAACGCTCTGAAAGGAAAATCAAAAAATGATTTTCCTTTTTTTACGTCATAAAATAAAAGCGCCTAAACCACATTACCCACTAGCTTAAGGCTGCTACCTTCCGATCCTGACCTGGTTCACCGTGAATAATTGATTTAGGACGCTTATAATTCTAGCATAAACATCTATTAATTTCAAGTATAAGTTATTTCTTACTCCTTAAGTCCTTGAAAAATAAGGTAATAATATCAGAGCACTCCTTAGCTAGGACTCCTCCTCTAATATCAACCTCGTGATTAAATTTTATATCAAAAACATTAGTAATACTTTTATGAGTACCAAAGCGATAATCTAAGGCTCCATAAACAACCTTAGGAATACGAGATTGTATAATAGCACCACTACACATTATACAGGGCTCTAGGGTTACATAAAGTGTACAGCCAAGAAGCCTCCAGTCTCCTAATTTCTTACAGGCCTTTTTTATAGCCAATATTTCTGCGTGAGCTAAGGTCATACCAAGCTTTTCTCTTTGATTATAGCCTCTCGCTATTATTTTATCGTCCTTAACAATTACACAGCCAATTGGAACCTCTCCTATATCATATGCCTTTTTAGCCTCTACTAGGGCCTCCCTCATATAACATTCGTCTTCTCTATTCATCTTCTCTATGTAAAACCTTATGGCAGCAACGGCATCTTGCCTCATATGAATCATTTGCTCCAACTAAAATAATTGGATCATCATAGTAAGCAGGCTTACCATCAATGATTCTTTGAGTACGAGTAGCATTCTCTCCACATACTGAGCAGATAGCTGTAAGCTTAGTAACTGTTTCACTTATAGCAAGGATAGGTCCAACGATACCAAATGGCTCACCTCTAAAGTCAGTGTCTAAGCCAGCACATATGACTCTATAGCCCTCCTCAGCAAATTCCATAATATATTTAATAAGGCTTTCATCAAAGAACTGAACCTCATCAATAACAATAGCCTGAGTTTCAGGCTTTAAATGCCTTCTAATATCACTACCATGACTAATTGAAATAGCCTTTAAGGCCTTTTTATTATGGCTTACTATTTCAGTAGTTGAATATCTATTATCAATGGCTGGCTTAAAAATCATGTAATGCTTTTTAGCATAATCCATTCTTTTTACTCTTCTAATAAGCTCCTCAGTTTTACCTGCAAACATAGGTCCAACGATAGACTCGACCCAGCCCCTTTTACCTTCATAATAGTTCATTTCATTATAACCTCACTTTTTAAAAATAACTATATAGATTATAGCATATGAGGGTAAATAAAGTAAGTGTGAAAGCAATGAAAATGCTAGCCTATACTGCTAACTATTTTTAACTAAGAAAAAAAGCCCACTAGTGTGAGCTTGATTCTTAATTCTAAAATTACTTCTTTAAGTTGTAGCGCTTATTGAACTTCTCAACTCTACCATCTGCCTGAGTAAATGCTTGCTTACCAGTATAGAATGGATGACAATTTGAGCAAGTATCAACACGAATCTCGTCTAATACAGAACCAGATTCGAATGTGCTACCACATGTAGTACAAGTTACAGTAACTGTCTTGTAATTTGGATGAATATTCTTCTTCATGTCTACATACACTCCTTCCAGCCATGACACTAGGTCATAGAAAGTTTCCAATATATTTTATCATAGTCGCTTGTATATATCAAGTACTTTAATAATTTTCTTATTTTTTTAATTTTCAGATTAGTATCTCTTAATATACTTATTAATTTCCCATTCTGAAACGTGTCTATGATACTCGTTCCATTCAAGCTCCTTAGCCACATTCATCTTATGAACAGTGTGCTCACCCATAGCTTCCTTAATAACCTCATCCTTATTGAAGGCTAAAATTGCCTCATGAAGATTAGCAGGTAATGACTCAACTCCAATAGCAAGCCTTTCCTCCTCTGTCATCTTATAAAGATTATCATAGATTGCAGGAGCCATCTTACAGTTGCCCTCGATTCCATCAAGTCCAGCTCTTAAAATAGCCGCAATTGCTAAATATGGATTAGCACAAGCATCAACAGATCTAACCTCAGTACGAGTCTTCATACCACGAGCAGCTGGTATACGAATTAGTGTTGATCTATTACTATCACTCCAGCTAATATAGCATGGTGCCTCATAGCCTGGAACGATTCTCTTATATGAATTAACAATTGGATTTGTAATTAAGCAGAAGCCCTTAGCGTGAGCAAGAATTCCACTTATCCACTTATTAGCTACCTCACTAAGCTTATTATCTGTGCTTTCATCATAGAAGGCGTTCTTGCCATTCTTATCAAGTAAGCTACAGTTAACATGCATACCAGATCCAGCAATACCCTCTACTGGCTTTGGCATAAAGGTTGCGTGAAGCCCGTGACGACGAGCAATATTTTTAACAACAAGCTTAAAGGTTTGAACATTGTCACAAGCCTCTATAGCTGAATCAAATTTAAAGTTAATTTCATGCTGGCCTGTTGCTACCTCATGATGAGCAGCCTCTACAACGAAGCCTAAATGCTGAAGCTCTAATACAATATCACGTCTACAATCCTCAGCACAATCAACAGGAGCTAAATCAAAGTAGCTACCATTATCATTAAAATCTAGAGTAGGGTTACCCTTACTATCTAGCTTAAATAGGAAAAATTCAGGCTCAACACCACAGTTCATAGCCTTAAAGCCTAGCTTCTCCATATGCTCTAGATTTCTCTTTAAAATACCTCTAGGATCCCCATCAAATGGAATATGCTCACCATTTTCACCAGGACGATATACGTCACAAATGAATCTTGCCACCTTACCATAGGTACCATCCTCCCAGCTTAACACAAGGAAGGTATCTAAATCAGGATGTAAAAACATATCAGCCTCATAAATTCTTACAAAGCCTTCAATAGATGATCCATCAAACATAACCTCATTATTAAGTGCATCATCAAGCCTACTAACAGGTATTTCTACATTCTTCAGCATGCCAAGCATATCTGTAAACATCATTCTAATATATTTAATATTTTCTTCCTCACAGATTTTTTTGATATCCGCTTTCTTTAAACCCTTCATAATTATCCCCTTTATATTAAAATTTAATCCCTTACAAAGGCTATTATACTATAAGTTTTAACTTTGTAAACCCAAAAAATAAATGATACCCGAAAGTATCATTTAAAATCGACAGTATTTACGTCTAAATATTTAGCTGTTATACCTCTTTTTAGGTATACCCTAGCAGCAATTCCTGTAATCAAGCCAGAGCCAATAGCAATTAAGGATAGAGCTGGAATAGCAACTACTACCTCATTAATATCTATTAATACCATAAGAGATAATATTTGTCCTGCCATATGAAATACTGCCCCTAAAATTGAAACTATTACAATACTAAAGCCCTTGAATCTAGAGAACAATAGCATTATACAGAAGGATGCAAGCATTCCAAATAGTGATAAAAAGAAAATAGGACTAGCAATAGTACCCTTAATTAGGGCTACTATTAATACTCTTACCATATCAACTAAAAAAGCTTCATATGGCTTAAATTCATATAACATTATAAGTATTATTATATTAGCGAGACCAAGCTTTATATCAGGTATTACAAGGGGAATAAAGCCTTCTAATATCGATATTACCACAGTCATCGCTGTAAGCATGGCTATAACTAGCCATCTTTTTAGTTTTTCGTTAATAAGAATCACTCCTTACCTTTAATACTATCAAATACTACCTGTTTATCTTTAAATATTATAACCTCTAAATCTAGCTTCTTAACCTCATCAATTTCCATTAAAAATAAGGCAGTTGAATAGACATCGCCTTTTAATGGTGAATCAATATTAATGGTTATACCATCCATATTATTTACAGGATAGCCTGTAAATGGTGAAATCAGATGATGATAAAGCTCATTATCGATTATTACATTTTGCATTTCAACGCTTGAGGTTGCAAGAGAAATATTTTTTCCAGTAACATTTGTGCCTAATTTGCCTGTTAATGGCTCTGTTACACCAATATTAAAATCTCTACCCGCCTTATCACCGCAAATAATATTACTTCTACCAGCATTAACTAAATAGCCTGTAACCTTATTTTTTTCTAAATAGTCCTTAACTAGCTCTGTTGCATAGCCCTTAGCCATACCACCTAAATCAAGGTTACCATCACCAATAAGGGTAAGCTTATTTCCTTCAATTTTAATGCTGGTCTTATTCATTATTTCAACCTCAGCTTTAATTAAAGCCTTATCTGGAAGCTTTTTATCTCTAATAGCGTCCTTCCAAATATGACTAAGCCTACCAATGAATGGATTAAAATAGCCCTTAGTTTCATCCTTTAGCTCAAGAGCCTTAGTAACCATATCCACTAATAAAGGATTTGCCACTACCTCTCTTTTTTGATTTAAATCATAAACAGAGTTTCGGCTTGGATTTGAGCTAAAATCACTAGATACTCGGTCTACACTTTGATAAATACTTTTTATCTCACTATAATGCTCCATATAATTACTTTCATTATAGAAGGTTACATCAATCATGGTATCTAAGGCATGAATTGGTGCTGTGTATTGTATAGCTACTGCATTACATCCGCTTAGTGTAAATATAAGCAGTGCAAATAAAACTAAAATTAGCTTTTTCATTTATTCCTCTACGACTTCTTCTTTACTTTTTTTCTTAATTAATGGTTGTGTTAAAATATTTTTTTCATTAAAGAAATTTAATAAAAGCATACCTATACAGCCACAGAATACTCCACAAGAGGCTCCAGCTAAAACATCAGTTAGATAATGTACTCCTAAAATGTTACGTGAAAGCATAACTAGGGGAATTATTACAATAGAGAAAACCATTCCACTAACTCTAATCCACCTTTTATGATCATCCTTATAGAAAAGAAAGGCTAGATAAGAGAAAATTACCGCAACATTTGTTGAATGTCCTGATGGGAATGATGATGAGGTCTCTACCTGCCAACGCATATCCTCTAATGGTCTAACCCTATCATATATACTCTTAAGAGAGCTATTAAATACTCTTGATAGGATAATAATGGCAATTAGAATGAAAAATCTATTATCTAATCTAGTATATACACCTAATAATATAATTACTGCCGCCATTACATAAATATAACCAAATTCTGTTATAATTCTAAAAAGCCAATAAAGGAAGCCACCCTTTTCACCTCTAATATCGTAGGCAAAACCACGCCAAAAAACATCAATATAAGGTAAATTATTCATTTTAATTAATATACAAAGACTAATAAAAGCTATTAATGCTACTGCTAAAATACTAGCAATTATAATATTTTCTTTTTTATTCATATATCCTCCAGAAGCATAATAGCCACTGTGAAGTGGCTATTAACTTTTTACTATTAATATTTTTGATGATAATAAATTTGTACTACTACATGAATTAATACGAAGCTTAAGGCAGCTCCAAGGCACATATAGAAAACATCTGAATCTACAAAGGCTGTAAAAATACAGGTTAATCCAATACCATATACAACTATTTTATCAACTAATGCGTAGCTTTTCATTCTTATGTAATT
>JAHHSW010000071.1 GCA_020024985.1 Anaeroplasmataceae bacterium
AAGGGCTTAATTTTTAAATCACCCTTAATTCCATGGGTTGTCATAATATGACCACATTTATAAAATCTCATATGGATTCCTCCCTTTACACAAAAATATTATACCAAATTCGGCTTTAAATTAAAGCTTAAAGCTCTATTTTCTTTATATCCTGCTTAATTAATGATAGTAAATAGGTATTAGCTGGCTTAGCTGAACGCGATTCTATATATTTCTTATAGATTAAAAGCTGACGCTCATATTCCTTACTATCAGTATTACTTAGCTTATAGTCTATTATATCAATATGATCCTCATATTCTATAAATAAGTCTATAATACCATGATATTCCTCACCATCACTATCAAAATAGAACTCATGCTCATGAAATACCCTACCATTCTTACTATTTTTAATAATATCCATAGCCATTACCTTAGAAACTATTTCCTTAATAAATGGCTCAACAGGAAGGCTATCAATATCTGGGCATTTAAAATCTAATACCTCTAATGCCTCATGGATTAGGGTACCTAAATCCATAGCCTTAGCTGTAGCCCTACTAGGTAGCTCCTTAAGCTCCTTACTAATATGGCTTTTATGTAGCTCCACTATATTAGGCTTTTTCGTATAGCTTGGTGATATACTACCAATTATACTACTATCGCCTACCCTACCCTTTTTATAGTCATAGCTTAAGGAATAATCCTTAAGCTCAATATCCTTAATATAAGGAGTAAGCACATTAGCATATAAAATCATCTCCTGGAAGCTTTTAAGCCTCTTAGGATTAATATTCTCTATTTCCTTATCATCCATAACAAGAATAATCTTTTCTCTAGCTCTAGTTAAGGCTACATAAAATAGCCTTACCTTTTCAGATATATCTAAGGCTCTAATGCTAGAGGCTACAAGTGGCTTAATTATCGTATTACTCTTTCCCTCATCCGCATAAGGAATATAAATACCATATTTACTATCTAAACCAACACTAGCCTTTTCATCAGCCTTATTAAAGCTTGATTGCAGCAATGGGAAATAGCAGTAGGCAAACTCAAGGCCCTTAGACTTATGAATAGTCATAATTCTTACACTATCCTTAGCTCCATCATTAAGGCTATAGCCAAGCTTACTATCACTCTTAAAGGCCTCATTTAAAAAGCTAATAGCCTGATCTAAATCCATATTAGCGTCCTTAAAGCTATTAAGAAGCCTATAGATATTTTCAAGTATAGCAAGTGAGTTATCCACATCTCCTATTAGGCTAAGCTTATTATATATATCTAGCCTATCACAAATATAAAAGAATAAATCCTTATAGCTTACATTTTTTAAATTAGCTAAATAATATAAATCTTCATCAAGTGGGGTACGCTCATTATTTACAATAATAGAATAAATTAAATCATCACTATATTCATAAATAAACGATCTAGCTAGGGAAGCCTTAGCGTGATTAAAGGCCTTACCAAACTCCTTTTTTCTAAGACCATTTATTAAGGCTAATATATTAGTAAATATCTCTGGTAAAATAGAGTTTTTTAAATCTAAATCTGCCTCAATTTGAAGTGGTATACCTAAATACTCAAATATTTGCTTAAAGGTAACAAAGCTTTTAGCCTTATCTATTAGAATGGCAAAATCACCATAGCTAGCCTCCTTAAAGCTATCTCCCTTTAAAATCATAGGTCTTTTAGCTAGGGTATCCTTAATGCTTTTACCAATAATAAAGGCTTCCTTTTCTTCCTTAGTAAAGGCCTTATAATATTCATCCTCACTATACCTTAAAATATCCATATTAAAATCAATATCCTGCTCAAGGCTCAAATAGCTTTTTTGACCATAGCGCATTTGATGCTCACGCTCATAATTAGCATCTCCTAGGCTATCAGTCATAAGCCTATTAAATAAAAGATTAATATTATTTAAAACCTCACTACGAGATCTAAAGTTATAGGTTAAATCAATCTTTTCTCCACCCTTATTTTCACTATAGCTATCATACTTATTCTTAAAAATATAAGGGTTAGCATTTCTAAAGCGATAAATACTTTGCTTAATATCTCCAACCATATAACGATTATTATTTTCTATTTTAGTTAGGAAAACCTCCTGCATATCAGAGGTATCCTGATACTCATCTACTAATATTTCATCATAATAAGCCTTTAATTCATTAGCTATATCCTCATTTTCATAAACTAGCCTAATCGCAAGCCTAGCTATATCAGTAAAGCCAAATAAATTAATTTCCTTTTTATATTCAAATAATCTTCTTAAAACCTCATCACATAAGGATAATATATATAAAATATCCTCCTTAGTTTTTACTATTTCAAAAAACATATCATCAGTTGAGGTATACTTTTCAAAAAGCTTCTTTAATTCCTTAAGCTTATTTGAAACATCCTCCTTTAAAGGCTTAATTCTAGGATCTGCCTTACGAGAAAGAGTTCCAAGCTTTAATGTATTAATAGCATTATACATAGACATATAGTCATTTACTGTAGTTAATTTATTATAGCCCTCTAAAAGGGTATCATATAGCTTTTCTGAGGCACTATCAAGGCTAGAGGCCTCCATAAGATTCTCATAATAAATTAAAAAATCAGAAATTTCATCATGACAAAGGCTAACATATTCATTAACTATTTCTCTTATTCTAGCCTCACTAAAATAATTAGCCTCATAGCCTCTAACAAATTTATCTATATTAATAATTAAATTAAGCTTATCACATAACCCCTCAATAATAGAAATCATACTCTTATCATCCTGGGTTGTATAGCGAGCTAATAAGCCTAAAAAGCGTTCATTCTTCTCCTCATATAGCTCATTAAATAGCTCCTTAATAATTTCATTTCTTTTAATATTACTCATAAGCTCATCCATGATGCCTACATCCTTTAAAATACCAAGCCTATAATAATATTTCTTCACTAAAGCTAGTGAATAGGAGTCAAAGGTTGTTATATAGGCAGCATCTATATAATCAGCCTGTAATAATAAGCCATTATTTAATAGCTTTTTTCTAATTCTTTCCTTCATTTCAGAGGCAGCAGCCTTAGTAAAGGTTAGAACTAATATTTTTCTAATATCTCCACCGCTTTTACAATACTCTAAAATACGCTCTGATAAAACTGCAGTCTTTCCAGAGCCTGCCCCAGCTGAAACTATTATATTGCTACCACGGTCAAATATAGCCTTCTCTTGTTCCTTAGTCCATGCCATATAGCTACTCACCCTCCTCCTTCAAAAATGGCTTAAGCTCTAAATCTATATAATCCTCATACCTTCTATAGCAAATATCCTTATATTTACAGAAGGTACAGCTCTTATCCTTATTATCAATCCTCTTAGGAGCTATTGGGAATACTCCACTCTTGATATTTTTAGCTGCAGCCTCAATTAAATTCTTAGTTAAGGCAACTAAATCATCACATTCCTTCTCACTAATAACCTTACTATATCTACCAAAGGCACCATCCTTAGTAAGCATCATGCTTTGAATATAGCTAGATTTATTAAAATCTGGATCTAATAAAACTAAATCCTTAATGCTTCTAGTAGAATAGCCCTTTAACTTAAAGGCCTTTCTTCTTTGCTCTAGAATATCTATAGTATTATCTAAAGCTACAATATTAATCTTTTGTAAATAAATACCTATAATGTGGATAGGCTTATCCTTAAATTCCTCAAAGCTTTTTAATAAGAACATATAGGAAGGTAGCTGTAGATTAAAGCCATCAGTAACATTATCAAGGGATGGAGAATCACTACCGGTTTTATAATCGATAATAGCACAGTATATTTCCCCATTAAGTTCTGTATATAAAAGCTTATCAATAAAGCCTATAAAGCTATAGCCATCACCCTGGTAGGATAAATCGAGTTCTCTTTTAACCATATTAAGCTTTGATTTTCCCTCATATTCCCGATTAAAGTCAATTAAATCCCTAAGAACCTCCTTCATTTGACTCATATAAAAGAAATCCTTATACTCCTCCTCTTGGTCCTTACAATCAATAATCGCCTGAGCTGATGAGCTATCTAAATCAAAATCCTCATTATAGCTATCCTCAAGCACCTGGTGAGCATAGGTACCAAGCCTTGTCGCACTAGTAGACTTATACTCATTTAAATCTAATATCTTATCTAAATAATAATTAAATGGACAGGAATAATAGGTCTTTAAATTAGAGTAAGCAAGCTTAAGCTCTTTTTTCAAAAATTTCTCATCTAAGGCTGCCCTGTTAACTCCCTTAAAGCTATTATCAAAGGCCTTAAATCTAATATCAGCCTTAAGCCTTAGGGCTGGCTCCTCGCTTTTAAACTTCATATACCTCGTCATAGCAACACCAAGCCTTAGCCTGTCCTCTACCTCATTACCACCAAAATCTGGAGTAGCCTCAAATACCTCAAGCTCTAGCTCCTTAATAATGTTAGCTGGTAAAGCACTGTCCTTACCATCTACCCTTCTATAAGTAATTACTACATTCTTATTCATGGTAAATAAGCTTATTAAGGCTTCCTTCTCATCCTTATTTTTCATAATTGATGTGGATAAGCCAAGCATACTAAGCTCACTATCATTTAAATAACCCTCATCCTTATAGATTCTAGGAGTTCTACCTAAATTACAGCCCATATAGAAGATATAATCATTATCACTATAGAAGCTTTTTTCTCTAGTTCTAATCATTTCTGTATATCTAGGAGTCTCTACCTTTATTTCCTTAAGCATTCTTTTAAAGAATTCAATATAATCAGAGGGCCTCTTATCCTTAAGATTATAATCTATCATTATATCTAAAATAGCCTTAAAATAATCATCCTTCTGATCTAGCTTAGCTATTATAGAATCAAAGCTATCCTCTTCCTCTAAAAGCTTTAACAAATTAGAAGCTATAGGAAAGCCTAAAATTCCTCTTTCCTTAGGAAAGGAAATAGGTAAGGAATACTCTCTTTCAAGCCTTTTAAAAATAAATTCATACTCCTCTGTCATATTTAATAAATAGATATTATTAAGAGATATCCCCTTATCATATAGCCTTTTAGCTGAATCCATAATATATAGGCATTCATCAGCTACGGTTTGTAGGCTATAAACCAATGGCTTATAGCTTTTACGCTCTAGCTTATAAATATAAACCTCTGTATAATTTTTTAAATCCCTAATAACCTCATTAAGCAAGGCCTTATTATTAAAATCAATAATGGTAACTGGATACTGCTTAAGCCTATAGCGAAATAAAGAATCTATCCTATATAGCTTATTTTCTATTAGAGCCCTTTTAGCTGCTAAAATACTATCAAGCTTTAAATTATTATAGCCTTCCTTATTTAAATAAGGCATATAGCTTAAATATTCCTTAGCTACCTCATAGCTAAGGCTATATTCATTCATTAAATAGAAAATACTTTCCTTATCATAATCTCCATAAAGCTTTTTAATTAGCTCACCCTCACTTAAAAAGGTATAGTCCTTAAAGCCACTAGCTTCTCTTATGATTTCTTCCTTAGTATTGTCATTACAAATAACAAATCCCTCTAAAATCACCTTAACACCTCCAATATTCATTATTATATAT
>JAHHSW010000072.1 GCA_020024985.1 Anaeroplasmataceae bacterium
TAGTATTTTATACTAATTGAGGAGGAAAAGATGAAAAAATTAAGTGAATTTTCTATCGGTGAGTCCGGCGTAGTTAACATTGTTAATGGCGATGGCCGCGTTAGAAGAAGATTATTCGACATGGGAATCACTCCTGGTGCCGAGATCTATTTAAGAAAGAAGGCTCCACTTGGAGATCCTATCGAGGTAACACTAAGAGGCTATGAGCTTACCTTAAGAAAGAGCGAGGCTGAATTAGTTGTATGCTCTATGACAGGAGGTAATGAATAATGAAAAGATTTGCCCTAGCAGGTAACCCTAACAGTGGTAAGACCACCTTATTCAACTCTCTTACTGGTGCAACAGCCCATGTAGGTAACTGGCCAGGAGTTACAGTTGAAAAGAAGGAGGGCCTTTACAAGAAGTGTAAGGAGGTTGTCCAAATTGTCGACCTACCTGGTATTTACTCATTATCACCATATACATCAGAGGAGGTTATCTCAAGAAACTTCATTATTGATGAGAAGCCTGATTGTGTAATTAATATAGTTGATGCTACAAACCTTGAGCGTAACCTATATTTAACTACTCAGCTTCTTGAGATGAATGTCCCTGTTGTAGTTGCTCTAAACATGATGGATGTTTTAGAGAAGAACGGAGATAAGATTGACTGTGATTTACTTTCTAAGAAGCTTGGAGTCCCAGTTGTTCTTATTTCAGCTCAAACTGGTGAAAACCTAGAGGAATTAATGAATGCTGCTTATGAGGCCTCATTAACTCCAAGAGAGGGTAAGAGCGTATTAGAGGGTAGTAGATTAAATGTGTTAATCCAAGACGTTAAGACTGCTTTTACAGGCTTAGACGTTGAAAACCCACTATTCCACGCTATCAAGCTTATTGAAAATGATGATATTGAAATTCAAAATCATCCAAGATTAATTAAGATTGTAGATGAATTTAAGAAAACCTTTGCTGATGAGAAGTTTGGTACAGATTTAGAGGCTATCATCGCTGATGAAAGATATAAGTATATTACCTCTGAATATGTTAAGGCAAGAACTAGAACTAGAATCGTTAATAAGTTCGAGCAAACTAAGTCAGATAAGATTGATAAGGTATTAACTAATAAGTGGGCAGGTATCCCAATCTTCTTAGTAATCCTATTCTTAATATTCCATTTAACATTCTCAGAAAACTTCTTATATTTAGGAGGCTTATTAAATATCCAGCATGCCTCATTTGAAGGAACTGCCTTCGAGGGCTTATTCTGGACAAAAAGTGGTATTAATTCACCAGGCTTTATCCTATTCCAGCTAATGGGTGGTATAACAGGTCAGCTTGCTGAATGGATTGCTGTAGGCGTTGATGCAATGGGAGCTTCCCCATGGGCTGCAGGCTTAATCAATGATGGTATCTTTGCTGGTATCTTCGCTGTATTATCATTCGTACCACAAATTCTTACAATATTCCTATTCTTCTCAATTCTTGAGGATTCAGGATATATGTCAAGAGTTGTATTTATTCTAGATAGAATATTCCGTAAGTTCGGCTTATCAGGACGTGCCTTTATCCCAATGATTATGGGCTTTGGATGCTCTGTACCAGCTATCGTTAACACTCGTACCCTTGCAGATGAGAAGGAGAAGGTGGCAACAATTCGTGTTATTCCATTCTTCTCATGTGGAGCTAAGCTTCCAATCCTAACTGCAATTGCTGGTGCTATCGTTGCTCAATTTGGTGTTGGTAACGCTGATTTAATTACCTTTGGTATGTATATAATTGGTATTGTAACTGCAATCGTTACAGTATTATTCATGCGTAAGACTACAATGCGTGGTGAAATTCCTCCATTTGTAATGGAGCTTCCTGCTTACCATGCTCCACAATTTAAATCAACAATGATTCATATGTGGGATAAGCTTAAGCATTATATTAAGAAGGCATTCACTATTATCTTAGCATCTACAGTATTAATTTGGTTCCTAACAAACTTCAAGTGGGACTGGACAATGGTAGAGGATGGAACTATTAATGAGTCAATTATTGCTTCAATTGGTCAGCTATTCACTCCAATATTCACTCCACTAGGCTTTGGTAGCCAATTAAAGGAGATAACTGTTAATGGTGTTGCTCTAAACTTCACATGGGTATTCGTAGTTGCAGCTGTAACCGGCTTAATTGCTAAGGAAAACGTAATTGCAACCTTCGGTGTTTTAGCTGCATGTATCGCTTCAGCAGGTGCCTTCCCAGAGCTTGCTGAGGATGAGGAGGGTATTACCTATGTTCAAGCAATGATTAATGCTACAGGAATTACTCTTCCAGGCTTAATTTCATTTATCGTATTCAATATGACTACTATTCCATGCTTTGCCGCTGTTGCAACAACAAAGTCAGAGCTTACAAAGAAGCAGTATCATGGAACACTATTATTCTGGATCGTTACATCTTATATCGTTTCAACTATCGTTTATGTAGTTGGCTCTTGGTGGTGGACAGTATTTATCTTTGTAGCGGCCCTTGCCTTAGTAATCGTAGCTATTCATTACTATGATAGATGGATGGATCAAAAAGAAAGAGCTAGGGCTTAGCCTATGACTCCTGCTGATATAGTAATTTTAGTAGTTGTAGCTGCTGTAGTATTAGCTATAGTTGGTACCTATATTTATAAAAGAGTAAAGGGGCTTCCAACAGGTGAGTGCTCATGCTGCAGTAGTAGAATGAAAAAATCAGTTAAAAAGGCCATGAAGGATATTAAGCTTGATGACCTAGATGAAAATGATGATTGCGGCTGTGGCTGTGGCTGTAAATCAAAAAACAATAATAAGGAAAGTTAATAAGGATTTATAGGGTCTACCCTTTAGGGGTAGGCCTTTTTTTCGCTATTACTTCTATAATAAATTTTTATGTTATCAAAAATACCCTTATGCCTTAGTTATAAATAATAAACAAAAACAAAAGCTTTATACCCATAAGCCCTATCACTATAAGAAAAGCTTATAGATATAAAATAATTCATAATTTTACTTTATACCATATAAGCCTTATTATTACACCTGGAGGCGATAGTATGAGAGCTTTTGAAATATTCATATGGAGCTTTAAAAGATTTATTTATAAAGCACCAGATAGCTTAGCTATAGATTCTTCCTTATCATTTAAGGAAAATATACTAGCAATAGCGTATAGGGATCATGAAGCCTTAGCTATATTAGCTTTTAATGCCTCCTTATTTTTAGGTGGGCTTTTAGCTATGGGAATATTAGATTTTCTAATGGCTTACCTAAATAATAGCCTAGTAGCTATAGATGCTTTAACTATTTTAGGGTATCTAGTAATAATTCTAGGCTTTGATATTTATAAATATAATATTAAGGATAATCTCTTAAAGCTTCTTTATCTTTTTATAAATATAATTATAAAGGGTAGGCTTTTAGTGGTTTATATATTCTTAATATTATTTGAAAACCTAGTAGGTTATAAAAAGGGAAGGAGCGATGGATTTGTTTTATAAAATTAGTGAGGGGCTAGAGAATTTAGGCCCTGCCGCAATGATAATAGTATCAATCTCTATAATGCTATTATCAGGCTTTTTAATGACAAGAATTACTAAGCCACTTAAGCTACCAAATGTAACTGCCTATATTGTCGCAGGTATTTTAATTGGACCATTTTACTTTAATTTAATTCCTTCAAGAATTATTACAGGTACTGAGTTTTTAGCTGATATAGCCTTAGCCTTTATTGCCTTTTCAACTGGTGAATTCTTTAAGCTAGATAAGCTTAAGAAGAATTCAGGAAAGGTAGTAGTAATAACTATATTTGAGTCAGTATTAGCCTCAATTTTAGTTTTTGTATTATGCTTTTTCATCTTAAGGCTTAATTTAGCATTTAGTATTGTGCTTGGTGCCCTAGCCTCAGCTACCGCTCCAGCCTCAACCATGATGACTATTAGGCAAACCCATGCGAAGGGTGACTTTGTTGATACCCTACTTCAGGTAGTAGCCTATGATGATATTGTTGCCTTACTTTTATATAGCGTTGCTATAAGCATTGCGATAAGCCAGATTAATGGAGAGGGTATAAATGCGATGAGTATAATACTGCCTATTTTAAAGAATATAGGAGTATTAATCCTTGGTGGTGTATTTGGTCTTATTATGAAGCTATTTATCCAAAAGAAACGATCTGATGATAATAGACTAATTATTGCCCTTAGCTTATTAATTGCCTTTTGTGGAATCTGCCAGGCTATAGGAGTATCACCACTCCTTGGCTGTATGAGTATGGGTACAATTTATATTAATTTAAGTGATGATGATAAGCTATTTAAGCAGCTTAATTATTTTTCACCACCAATTTTATTATTATTCTTTGTAAGATCAGGTCTTTCCTTTGATTTAAATGCGCTAATTAAGCCAGCAGGTAGCTTAGGTGGTATTCCTTTAATTTTAATTGGTGCCCTATACTTTATTGTTAGAATAGTAGGAAAGTATCTAGGTGCCTTTACAGGCTGTATTGTTACTAAAAAGCCAGCTACCACTAGAAACTACTTTGGTCTTGCCTTAATTCCTCAGGCTGGAGTGGCAATAGGCCTTGCAGCCTTAGGTAAAAGAGCCTTAGGTGGAGATATGGGTAATGCCCTTGAAACAGTTATTTTATCATCATCTATTCTTTATGAGCTAGTTGGCCCAGGCTTAAGTAAGCTAAGCCTATATCTATCTAAATCATATTCTAATAAGCTAGAGGATATGGTTACTGTAAGTGAGGTTACCCCACAAGGTAGACCAAGAAGTAATTTAGATTTATTAATTGAGCGTATTGCTAAAATACAAATAGAATTAAATAAGGATAATATAGATTCTGATGAGGAGGCCTTTACAGAGGCTGCCATTATGGATAATAAGCTAGAGGAGGAAGTAAAATGATAGATCCTATTGCTAGGCTACTTGGAGAGTGGTCAGTTAATTTAACTATATATAGTATATTATTAAGGCTTTCTATAGCCCTATTAATTGGAGCCCTAATAGGCTGTGAAAGATCATCTAAAATACATAGTGCGGGGCTTAGAACCTTTATATTAATAACTATAGGTACAGCTATAGCTAGTATGATGGATTCAGTTATTAATTATAATAAGGAGTTTAATATTTATTTAATTTCTGGAGCCGCTATTATTGGTGCCTCAGTAATTAG
The DNA here is from genome assembly GCA_020024985.1 of Anaeroplasmataceae bacterium. Lineage (GTDB taxonomy): Bacteria > Bacillota_I > Bacilli_A > Acholeplasmatales > Anaeroplasmataceae > Anaeroplasma. The sequence continues at coordinate 5,173 of JAHHSW010000072.1, forward strand.
TATTAAATCCCTATTAACCTCATCACGTGGTCAAATTAAGGGCCTTACTACAGCAGCTGCACTTTGGGCCTCAAGCCTAATAGGCTTATTAATAGGCCTTGGCTATTATTCAATAGCCCTAATATCTGGAGGCTTTTTAATATTAGCTCTTGCAATACTACCTTATTTAGAGGGCTACCTAAAGAATAGAAGCAACCACTTTGAGGTCCATTTAGAGCTTAAGAATGCCATTTATTTAAAGAACTTTGTTAGCACAATTAGGCTTTTAGGGCTTTCTATAGATAATATAGAGCTAAATACTGCCTATATTAATTCTGACCTAAGCGTTTATACAATAGCTATTTCTGTTAATGGTAAGGAAATGAGAAAATA
>JAHHSW010000073.1 GCA_020024985.1 Anaeroplasmataceae bacterium
GTTTTACATAGTTTATCATAGTTTTATAGATTTAGCGATACTGTTTGCGAACCTTCTTTTTGTTAATAGCTAAATTCTTTAAGAAAAATTCAATCATCTTTGCATTTTCAAAGCCGGCCTTATCAGCATAAAGCCTTGTACCATCACGTAAAATAATTTCATATTTTGTAGGAAGCTCATAAACCTTTTTAACATCAGTATACTTACTTTCATATTTAATATGCTTAGTACCTGTAGTAAATTCTACAAAGATACTTTCCTGCTTAAACTTATAGCTAAAATCACAGCCATTTTCATAAACAGTCTTATTAACTAAAGGAATCTCCTTCTTTTCCTTAATAACCCTGAAAATAGTGTAAACTAAATAAATTAATCCTAGTACAGCAAAAACTGCACCCATTGCCATAGTTGCAACAACATCTGTAATGGCACCAGTAACTAGCATAGCTATACCACAAGCTATAATTAATGCTTGAAGGACAAAGGTTGAAATTTGATTACGTAAATATGAATTTTCTAAGTCCTTAATGATGGTATTACCATCTACCTTCGTATAATTGTTAACTACCATTTTGAAACCTCCTAGTTATAAAAAAGAGGACCGAAGCCCTCTATTATTATCAATTGGCAGCAGCTATAGGGATCGAACCTATGAAATGACGGGGTCAGAGTCCGTTGCCTTACCACTTGGCTAAGCTGCTATCTATAGGAAGTGCCTAAGCACTTCCTAATTATTAAATATGTCTTAATTACTTAACGTTATATAAAGACTTCTTACCAGCGAATACTGATACACCTGGATATTGTCCACGACCGTTTAATTCATCCTCGATACGGATTAATTGGTTGTACTTAGCAATTCTATCTGTTCTTGATGCAGAACCAGTCTTAATTTGACCGGCGTTAGTACCAACAACAATATCAGCAATTGTAGTATCCTCAGTCTCACCTGATCTATGAGAAACTACTGCAGTATAACCAGCTCTCTTAGCCATTTCGATAGCCTCGAAAGTCTCAGTTAAAGTACCAATTTGGTTAACCTTAATAAGGATTGAGTTAGCAACACCCATTTCGATACCCTTAGCTAATCTCTTAGTGTTTGTAACGAATAAGTCATCGCCAACGATTTGAATCATATGACCCATCTTCTCAGTCATATACTTCCAACCTTCCCAGTCATCCTCAGCAAGACCATCTTCAATTGTAATAATTGGGAATTGCTTAACTAGGTTCATGTAGTACTTGTCTACCATTTCCTCTGAAGTGAACTCGCCACCATCAGCCTTTAAGACATACTTACCAGTTTCCTTATTATAGAACTCAGAAGCTGCAACGTCGATACCTAAGCAGATATCCTTTCCTGGAACATAACCAGCAGCCTTAATAGCCTCAACAACACGCTCGAAAGCCTCTGTGTTAGAGCCTAGCTTAGGTGCATAACCACCCTCGTCACCAACTGAAGTTACATAACCGTTCTTCTTTAAAATCTTCTTTAATGCATGGAATACTTCTGCACCCATACGTACTGCTTCCTTAATTGAAGGAGCACCTACTGGAAGAATCATGATTTCTTGGAAATCAATACAGAAATCAGCATGAGCACCACCATTTAAAATGTTCATCATTGGTAATGGAAGTTGCTTTGCATTGAAACCACCAAAATAGTTATATAGAGGGATTCCGTAATAGTTTGCTGCTGCACGAGCACAAGCCATAGAAACACCTAAAGTAGCATTTGCTCCTAATTGACCCTTGTTTTCAGTACCATCGATAGCAATCATTAAGTGGTCGATTGCAACTTGTTGAGTTACATCCATACCTAAGATCTTTGGTGCAATAATGTCGTTAACATTCTTAACAGCCTTTGTAGTACCCTTTCCATCGTAACGTGACTTATCACCATCACGTAACTCTAATGCTTCATGTTCACCAGTTGAAGCTCCAGATGGAACTAATGCACGTCCAAATGCTCCTGACTCAGTTGTAACTTCAACCTCAACAGTTGGGTTACCACGAGAGTCTAATACTTCTCTAGCGTAAACGCTTGTAATAAATGGCATAATTTACATCTCCTTAAATTTTTCTTTTTTAGTTTTATTAAACCATAGTTTATAGTATTCGATTACCATCTAGAATTATACTATAGATTTATTATTTTTTCACTACCTAAATTTACTTTTTTTAGAATTTGAAAACGCTTTAATTTAGTTTTCACCCTTTACCATTCTATAACAATAAGCAAAAGCCCAAAAATAAATACAAATATTTAAGATATCTAGTACCATATCTAATATATTAAAGCTCTTAATAGTATCAATAAGCATCATAAATGGTCCAAATAAGAAATTTAAATAAAAGCTTCCACTACTAAGAATGCTTGGTAAAATTGAAATATCCTGATAAAGAAGACACATTTGTGTTACCTCTGAAAAGAAAAAGGCAATAATCATAAATAATATTGATAGGGTTGGATACAATATATGATAGGTATAATAGCCACCTCTCATTCTAGTACCAACTAAATAACAAATTATAATTAAGCCAAACATAAGTGGAAATCCTAGCCTAACAAATAGGAAGTCTAACGCTCCAGCAAGAATTCCTCCTAGAACTGAAAATATTAATCCATTTAATAGGACACCCTTTAAATCATCCTTATATATTGGCTGACTCCAATAATATTTACTAAATAAATTTTTCATAACATCACCAGTAATTAGTTTATAATATGTTAAAGCTTTATTCAACCTATCCCCCTAATTTCACATAATTTCATAATATTCAAGGAAAAATAAAAGGATCCAAGCTATACTATGGATCCAATTAATTTTAATTTTGATTAACAGGCTCATCCTGCTTATTTTCTAGCTCCTCATTATCAAGTAGAGCATCAGCTTTGTTTTTGCTTCCTATCATATCATATAAAACCTTTAATCTCTTATGAACTGGAGCGGTAACACCAACTACTATTAATGATAATAAAAGATTAAATGGTACTATACCAATTAATATATAAAGCATCATGAAGTTTCCTTCTGTAACCTCTGTTATAGAGCCAAAGGAAATTGCCTTAAAGGCTGGAGCACACATTCCAATTAAGGCGTTCATATCTCCACCAAAGAATGCCTCTAGATAGAATGGAATATTAACAAATACATTTAATATTACTCCTGTAATGACCCATAGCACTACTACTGATGAAAAGGCTAGGGCCTCCTTATACTTACCCTTATAATAGTGATAAATTAATCCAGCTGAGATAGCAGGTATTAGGCCTATTACTAAATCAGCAATTTCACCAACATAGGCTGTAGAGGTTGGTATTAATAAAAGCTTTACAACACATCTAATAATAACGCATACTGCTGCGTCCCATGGTCCTAGCATGAAGGCTGCAATAATTACAGGAATCATAGATATGTTAATGTTTAGAAAGCTGGGGAAGATTGGTAAAGGGAAGGCTACATAGCAATATAGGATAGTTGTAATCGCTGAAAATATAGCTATGAAGGCAATTCTCTTCACAATATTATTTTTTCTCATTTCTTTTTCTCCTTTACAATAAAAAATATCCCCATATTTCTACGGGGATAATAAATAATGCAAATTCAAAATGTATTATTATACTTCTCACATCCAGACTTTACTGTCGGTATAGGAATTTCACCTATTCGTGCCTAAGCTCGCGGACTATAACCGCCGGTATGGAATTACACCAAACCCCGAAGTAAATATGTAAATTACATAAATTAGTATAGCACATTTATACTATTTTTTCAATTGTTAGATGTATAAAACTAAATTTAAGCAAAATAAAGGTCCTAACAAGCTAGGACCCTTATATTCTTTAGATTAAATTACTTTCTTCTTACGATAATTGAATCAGATGTCATTTCTGCTGGCTTTTCAATTCCTAATAAATCAAGAATTGTTGGAGCTAAATCAGAAAGCTTACCATCACGGATTTCAACATTCTTATCTGTACAGATAATTGGAACTAAATTAGTTGTATGAGCTGTAAATGGCTTACCATTTTCATCAACTAGCTTCTCACAGTTACCATGGTCAGCTGTAATTAAAGCAACTCCACCAATCTTGTCAAGCTCTCTAACTACACTACCAACGCACTCATCTGTTGCCTCAACAGCCTTTACAGCTGCTGGAATTACACCTGTATGACCAACCATGTCGCAGTTAGCAAAGTTAAGAATGATTGCATCATACTTTTCTTCTCTAATTGCTGCACAAACCTTATCACATACCTCATATGCGCTCATCTCAGGCTGTAAATCATAGGTTGCAACCTTTGGAGAGTTAACAAGGATACGATCAGCACCATCGATTTCTCTATCAGCACCACCATCAAAGAAGAATGTAACGTGAGCATACTTCTCTGTTTCAGCAATTCTTAATTGCTTCTTTCCTTCCTTAGAAAGAACATCCCCAAGTAGGTTATCAAATGTTTGAAGACCAAAGGCAAGCTTACCATTTACCTGATCAGCATACTTCATCATTGATACAAAGGTAACATTCTTAGGTCCCTTAGAATAATCTAAATGATGTGGCTTCTCTGGATTGTATACACAGCCCTCTGGATTAGATATAGCAGTTGCGATTTGAATTGCTCTATCTGGACGGAAGTTAGCAAATACAACTGAATCTCCGCTTTCAACCATACCGTTCTTATCAGATACAAATGGAACTACGAATTCATCAGTAATACCCTTCTCATAAGAAGCCTCAATACCCTTAATTGGATCTGGGAAGTACTCACCCTTTGCTTGAGTCATTGCATCATAAGCAATTTGGATACGATCATAGTTCTTATCTCTATCCATACCATAGTATCTACCACCAACCGTAGCTACCTTAACATCGCCCTCATTAATAATCTTAGTTAAATAAATACTAGCGCTCTTAGGAGCAACGTCTCTACCATCTAAAAAGGCATGATAGTAAACATTTTCGATTCCTAGCTTATGAGCAAGCTTAGCGATAGCAATAATATGTGATGTATGAGAGTGAACACCGCCATCAGAGCATAAGCCAAAAATATGGAACTTCTTACCATTATTCTTAGCATTCATAATTGCTTCAACGATAGCCTCATTATGATCAAATTCACCACTCTTAATAGAATTATTGATTCTAGATAGTGATTGCCATACAATTCTACCTGCACCAATATTCATATGACCTACCTCAGAGTTACCCATTTGTCCCTCAGGTAAACCTACAGCCTCACCACTTGCAGCTAAGGTCTTATAGCCATACTCTTGCATTAAATGATCTAAATTAGGCTTCTTAGCAAGTGAAACTGCATTTGAACCACTTGCAGGAGCTAATCCAAAACCATCCATAATAATTAAACATACTGTTTTTTTCATATTCCTACACCTCGTTTTTAATTATATAGCAAATTAATCCAATCTACCATACTTTTTTAACATAAAATAATTGTTTACGCTTTCAGCACCTATCCATTTAAGCATAGCACTATCCTCTTCTGCGTATTCATTAGTTTCCCAGCCCTCATTAT
>JAHHSW010000074.1 GCA_020024985.1 Anaeroplasmataceae bacterium
TCTGTAGGCTATTAAATGGTGATAATTATGAAGGCTAGTATACATTCATTTTTTGCTGGTGGTACCGTTGATGGACCTGGTATTAGGTATGTTATTTTCTTTAAGGGTTGTCCTTTAAGATGTAAGTATTGCCATAATCCTGATACCTGGAAAATGGAAGGTGGCATGGAGCTAACAGTAGATGAAATAGTTAAGAAGGCCGTTAGGTACAAGGGCTATTTCGGAAATACAGGTGGTGTTACCTGTACAGGTGGCGAGCCACTTGTTCAGCTTGACTTTTTAATAGAGCTTTTCAAGGCTCTACAAAAGGAGGGCATTTGTACCTGCTTAGATACCTCAGGAATTCTTTTTGATAAGAATAATCCAAGATATATAGAGCTTATCAAGGTAACTAAGCTAGTATTATTAGATATAAAGCATATAGATAGAGAGGAGCACAAAAAGCTTACTGGTATGCCTAATGATAAGGTTCTAGAGTTTGCTAAATTCTTATCTGATAATGGTGTTAGAATGTGGATTAGACATGTTTTAGTTCCAACTATTACCTTAAATGATGAGTATTTAAAGAAAACTAAGGAATTTATTGATACCCTAAAGACTGTTGAGAAGGTAGAGGTTCTACCTTACCATACTATGGGAATTCATAAGTATGAGGAATTAGGTATCAAGTATCCTTTGGAGGGTATTGAAGCACCTACTAAGGAAGAGATAAGGCATGCTAAGGAATTGCTAGGAGTGATTAAAAATGAAGCTTAATAATGAAAATTATAAGGATTATTTAAAGGGCATTAGCGTAATAGAGGTTTCAGGTGAATCTTGCGCTAACTGCTTAACATTAATGCCAATTCTACATAGGTTAGTTTCTAAAAGAGATGATTGCGAGCTTCATCATATTGAAGCAGGCTATGACACCTCAGAGCTTTTAGACAGATTTATGATAGAAACAATCCCTACAATACTAGTATTAAATGATGATGTAGTAGAGGCTAGATGTAGGGGCTTCCAGCCAGAGGAAATTCTTGAAATTTGGCTAGATGCAAAAATTGAAGAAATAAAGGAAAAAAACAAGTAGAAATTTCGAAAAATTACGTGTTTTGGTTTGCATTCCATTATCCTATGTAGTATAATGGAGCCGTGTTTTTTTAATTTTTGATTATATTAGGAGGAAATTAATTATGTATCAAGGTTGGGAAGGCTTCGTTCCTGGTAAGTGGAGCAATGAGGTAGATGTAAGAGACTTCATTCAAAAGAACTATACTCCATACGAGGGCGATGACAAATTCTTAGCTGGTCCAACAGACGCAACTAAGAAATTATGGAATATTATTTTAGATTTATCTAAGAAGGAAAGAGAGGCTGGCGGTGTTTTAAATGCTGATACTGATATCATTTCAACATTAACATCTCATAAGGCTGGTTACTTAGATAAGGACTTAGAAAAGATCGTTGGTTTACAAACAGATGAGCCATTCAAGCGTTCTTTACAGCCATTTGGTGGTATTACAATGTCTGTACAAGCTGCTGAAATGTATGGCTTCCATGTAACAGATAGAGTAAAGGAAATCTTTACAAAGTACAGAAAGACTCATAACGACGGAGTATATGACGCATATACTCCTGAGATGCGTGCTGCTAGAAAGGCTCATATCTTAACAGGTTTACCTGATACTTATGGTCGTGGACGTATCGTAGGTGACTACAGAAGAATCGCACTTTATGGTGTTGACTTCTTAATTAAGGAGAAGGAAGCTGACAAGCTTTTAATGGATGGCACAATGTATCCAGAGAAGGTAAGAGATAGAGAAGAGCTTGCTGATCAAATTAAGGCATTAAAGCAATTAAAGGAAATGGCTAACATTTATGGTTGCGATATTTCTTTACCAGCTACAAATGCACAAGAGGCAATTCAAGCATTATACTTTGGTTACCTTGGAGCAGTTAAGGACCAAAATGGTGCTGCAATGTCAATCGGACGTAACAGTACATTCTTAGATATCTATATCGAAAGAGACCTAGCTAAGGGTGTATTAACAGAGATTGAGGCTCAAGAGCTAATAGATCACTTCATTATGAAGCTTCGTATCGTTAAGTTCATGAGAATTCAATCTTATAATGAATTATTCTCAGGTGACCCAACTTGGGTAACTGAGTCAATCGGTGGTATGGGTACTGATGGTCGTACATTAGTTACAAAGTCATCATTCCGTGTACTACACACACTTCAAAATTTAGGACCAGCTCCAGAGCCAAACCTAACAGTATTATGGAGCAAGAACTTACCAGCAAACTTCAAGAAGTTCTGTGCTAAGCTTTCAATTGATACTTCATCAATCCAATATGAGTCTGACGATTTAATGCGTCCAGAGATGGGTGATGATTACTGTATCGCATGCTGCGTATCATCAATGAGAGTTGGTAAGGATATGCAATTCTTCGGTGCTCGTGCTAACCTAGCTAAGTGCTTACTATACGCTTTAAACGGTGGTAAGGATGAGTTAATGCTAGATAAGAAGGGTAACCCATTCCAAGTATCTCCTAAGTTCGAGGCTATTACATCTAACGATGTATTAAACTACGAAGAGGTTAAGGAGAAGTATGTACAAATGATGGAGTGGTTAGCTGAATTATACGTTAACGTATTAAACCTAATTCACTACATGCATGATAAGTATTCTTATGAGGCATTAGAGATGGCTCTTCATGATACAAATGTAAGAAGATTCTTCGCTACAGGTATCGCAGGTCTATCTTGTGCAGTTGACTCATTATCAGCTATTAAGTATGCTAAGGTTACTCCAATCCGTAACGAGAAGGGTATCATTACAGACTTCAAGACTGAGGGTGACTTCCCTAAGTATGGTAACAATGATGATAGAGCAGACGATATCGCAGTATGGCTTGTTAAGACATTCATGAACTGCATTAAGAAGCACTATACATACCGTGAATCAATCCCTACAATGTCAATCTTAACAATTACTTCAAACGTAGTATATGGTAAGAAGACAGGTAATACACCAGATGGTCGTCGTGAGGGTGAGCCTCTAGCACCAGGTGCAAACCCAATGCATGGTAGAGATTCAAATGGTGCATTAGCTTCATTAGAGTCAGTAGCTAAGCTACCTTATGAATATTCAAGAGATGGTATTTCTAATACATTCTCAATTACACCTCAATCTTTAGGTAAGGATGAGGACTAATAAACGTCTATAAGACAATCGGAGGAAAATAATTATGTCACAAAGAGTAGATAACCTAGTACAAATGCTAGATACATATGTTGCAGATGGTGGTTACCATCTAAATGTTAACGTATTTAACCGTGAAACTTTATTAGATGCTCAAAAGCATCCTGAGAAGTATCCTCAATTAACTATCCGTGTTTCTGGATATGCTGTAAACTTCATTAAGCTAACTAAGGAACAACAGGACGACGTTATTGCACGTACAATTCATGAGTCAATGTAATTGTAGGTACAAGAATAACTAACATTTTAAATAATTAACCATAGGAGCCTAGCTTATGCTAAGGCTCCGTTTGGGCTCTTTTAGCATGATTTATCTATGTTCTACATTAGTAAAGCTCTAAATAATCATAAAAATTAGGCAGTATAGCCTAATCTAAGGGGCATTTAAGAGAAAAATTACTATTATTTTAGCCTTTAGAAATTTACTAGCATAAAAGAGGTTGTAATTACAATAAACTTAAATATTCTTAGCAAAATTAGCTAATTTCACTTAAAATGTAAAATAAACTATACTTTATACTTTAAAGTGAATAACGTTCGGTTTATACTTATTATAGATAAATACGATTGGAGGAAATTGTATGATTAATTATAAGATGACATTGACTGATGACGAGGTGGCAATTTTAAATGGCCGTTATGGTGAGGTTAAGGCAAAAATAATGGAAACTCTAGTTATGTTTGGTGATATCTTTGGGGCAAAAAGATTAGTACCAGTAACTCATCATGAGGGACATTTAGTAACAAGCTTTGGTATTCCATTTTTAAAGCCTACGTTCACAACTATGGATAAGCTAATAAAGGCTAATATCCAAACAATTGGTAAATTTACAGTAGATCCAAGACCAATTGATTATGAAAATGTAAAGTGTAACCCATTAGAAAAGCTAGTATTTAATAAAATACTTTATTCTAAGCAGGCCTTTTATGAGGACCAGCTAATGAAGGTAGGTCTTAAGGATAATAATGCCTTCACCTGTACCTGTTATTTAGATGAGGTAGGAAACCAGCCTAAATATGGTGATATCTTGTCTTGGGCTGAAAGTAGTGCTGTAGTTTATGCAAACTCTGTTTTAGGTGCTAGATGTAATAGAAATAGTGGTATGCTAGATTTATTTGGCTCTATTATGGGTAAGGTACCTGAATTTGGCTTATTACTTGATGAGGGTAGAAAGGCAACCTGGAGGGTTATAGTTAAAACCACTAAAAAGCCAGAGGCTCAAATTTTAGGTAGTGCTATTGGTATGAAGGTAATGGAGGATGTACCTTATGTTTATGGCCTAGATAAATGGCTAGGTAATGAAATAAATGATGAGGTTATTGGCTACCTTAAGGATTTTGGTGCCGCTACAGCCTCAAATGGTGCAGTTGGTCTATACCATATTGATGGCTTAACACCAGAGGCTAAAAAGCTAGGTGATAGCTTACTTTCTGAAAATGCTAAGGAATATATTATAGATGATGCTGAGCTTGAGCGTGTTTATAAGTCATATCCTATTATGTGGAAGAAAAAGGATAAGAGAGCAGATATGGCCTTCATTGGCTGTCCTCACCTAACCTACACTCAGCTAGAGGACTGGAGTTATAAGATTGTTGATGGTCTTAAAAAGAATAAGCTAGCTAAGGTACAGCTAAGAACTATTCTAACAACCTCTCCTGATGTAAGAATGAAATTTATGAAGACTCCTTTATATAGAGAGCTAATAAAAACAGGTGCTAAGGTGTCTTCAATATGTCCACTTATGTATACAAATAACCCTATTACTAAGATTCATAGAATTGCAACCTCATCTAATAAGCTTAGAACCTATTCAATAGCTAGATATTATAAGGATTCAGAGCTTTTAGATTTAATACTAGGTAATGATAAGGAGGCAAAGTAAGATGAAGGAATTTAAAGGAAGAGTTTTAGCTCCAGGTCATAAGGTTTTAGAGGCAGTAGTATCTCATCAGGGTGTTAATACTCTAGCAACCTTCCAAAAGAGTGCTCTAAAGAATGCTAAAACAGTAGTTGTATCTGATCAAAATAATCCTGATATATTTGAGCGTGAGATTACAGGTAAGGCTCTATGCCTACCTATTACTATTGGCTCAACCACTGGAGGATTAGTAATTCAAACAGTTTGTCAAATGGGTATAGCTCCAGCAGCCCTATTATTCTCAGAGCATATAGATTCTCTTGCAGCCTCAGGAGTAGTGCTAGCAAGAATTTGGGAAAATAGTGATATTATTTGTATTGATATGCTAGGTGATGAATTTTTAAATACTGTTAAGCATGGAGA
>JAHHSW010000075.1 GCA_020024985.1 Anaeroplasmataceae bacterium
AATAGTAATTTATTATTTTTTAACTATAAGGGTGAGGAAATGAGTAGGCAGGGCTTCTTTAAATATATAAAGAAGATTGCTAGTGAATGTGGGATTGAAAAGACCATTTCCCCACATACCATTCGTCATAGCTTTGCCACCCACCTTTTAGAGGGTGGAGCAAGCCTTAGAATGGTTCAAGAAATTTTAGGACATGAGGATATATCGACAACTCAGATATATACGCATATAGATAGAGCAAGGCTTAGGGATATGTATGATCATACCTTCCCACTTGCTAAAGGTAATAAGGAGGAAAATTAATTATGAAATTTAAAAGAGTGTTTTGTATTGTAATGGATTCAGTGGGCTGTGGTACTGCCCCACTTTCATATCAATACGGAAATGATGGAGCTAATACAATTGGCCATATCAGTGAGCATGAGGGAGGAATTACCCTTCCTAATATGGAAAAATGGGGATATGGTAATTTAACACCAATCGTTGGTGTTAAGCCAATTCATGAATTTGGCTATTATGGAAAGATGGATGAGGCCTCAATTGGAAAGGATACTCTTACAGGTCACTGGGAAATGATGGGTATTAAAACTGAGGTTGCCTTTAAGACCTTCACAGAGCATGGCTTCCCAGCTGAGCTAATGAATGCCCTAGAGGAGAAGACTGGACATAAGATTATTGGTAATAAGAGTGCCTCAGGTACAGAAATTTTAAAGGAGCTTGGTGAGGAGCATATTAAAACTGGTGCGATGATTGTTTATACAAGTGCTGACTCAGTTTTACAAATTGCCGCACATGAGGAGCATTTTGGTCTTGAGGAGCTTTACCGCTGCTGTAAAATTGCTCGTGAGCTATGTATGGACCCTAAGTACTGTGTAGGTAGAATTATTGCTCGTCCATTTGTTGGAGAGACTAGTGATACATTTAAGCGTACTACAAATCGTCATGACTATGCAGTAGCTCCTAAAACTGATACTACAATGGATGTATTAAAGGCAGCTGGCTATGATGTAATTTCAGTTGGTAAGATTGCTGATATTTTCTCTCATAGAGGAGTAACAGATGAAAACCCAATTAAGTCCAACCATAATGGTATGGAAATTACAACCTCAATTCTAGATAGAGACTTCACTGGTCTATGCTTTACTAATTTAGTAGACTTTGATGCTCTATATGGACATAGAAGAGATCCTAAGGGCTATAAGAATGCCCTAGAGGAGTTTGATACTGATATTAAGACATTTATTGATCATATGCATGAGGATGATTTATTAATCGTTACTGCAGACCATGGTAATGACCCAACCTGGAGTGGTACTGACCATACAAGAGAGTATGTTCCACTACTTGTATATTCAAAGTCTATTGGTAAGGGTACCTTAGGTACTAGACATTCATTTGCTGATATTGGTGCTACAGTTGCTGAAAACTTTAAGGTGACAGCTCCATATATTGGTAAGAGCTTCCTAAATGAATTAAAGTAAATGCTTTTAAAGCCCTGAAAAGCCTTTTTTCAGGGCTTTTGTTTTGTCTTAGATAAATTATAGTGATTATAGCTAATATTTCATTATAAGTGAAATAATAAGGCCTAGAGGAGATTTCTAATGAATTTAGGAAATGATTTGAATTTTTCTTTAAATAATAGGATAATAGAAGTAGATATTAAATAGCTAGGCTATTAGAATAGAGGTAGAAAAATGGATAATTTTAAATATTACACACCTACTAAGATATTTTTTGGTAGGGATGAGGAGAAGAATGTTGGTAAAATAATTAAGGAGTATGGCTTTAAAAAGATAATGCTTCATTATGGTATGGGATCAATTAAAAGAAATGGTCTATATGATACTGTAGTAAAATCCTTAAGAGAAAATGAAATTGACTTTATAGAGCTTGGTGGGGTTGAGGCTAACCCTAAGCTAGCTAAGGTATTAGAGGGAGTCGGGCTATGTAAGAATAATAATATTGAAATGATTTTAGCTGTAGGTGGAGGCTCTGTTATTGATTCAGCTAAGGCCATTGCGGCTGGTGCTATAGTTGATTTTTCACCTTGGGAGTTTTCAATTAAAAATAAGACACCAAAAGCTCACCTTCCAGTAGGTACAATTTTAACGATTGCGGCCTCAGGAAGTGATATGAGTGATTCCTGTGTAATTACAAATGAGGTAACTAAGGAAAAAAGAGGCTTTAATACTGATGTTAATAGGCCATTATTTTCAATTTTAAATCCTGAGCTAACCTATTCAGTTAGTAAATTTCAAACTGCCTGTGGTATTACAGATATAATGATGCATACCCTAGAAAGATTCCTATCTAAGGGTGATGATTTTGAAATAACTGATAATATTTCAATTGGTCTTTTAAAGGCAGTTATGGATGCAGGTAGAATTGCCATTAAGGAGCCAAATAATTATAATGCTCGTGCAACCTTGCTTTGGGCTAATTCATTATCACATAACGGTTTAACTGGCTGTAGTAGAAAATATTTAATGAGTGTTCATCAGATGGAGCATGAAATAAGTGGTATGTATGATAATGTAGCTCACGCAGCAGGCCTTGCAGCTATCTGGCCACAATGGGCTATGAATGCAATAGAAGGAGATTTAAGTAGATTTAAGAGGCTTGCCTATGAATTAGTTGGAATTAAGGAAACTTCTGATCCAATTAAAGATGTAAAACAAGCGATTTTAGAGCTTAAGGCTTATTTCAAGGAAATTGGTATGCCTGTTAGCCTAAATGAGCTTAAAATTGAAAAATCAAGGCTTCCTGAGCTTGCTTCTAATATAAGCTTTAATAAAGCTAGAGTTTTACATGATATTATTGATATAGATTATGATATGGCACTTAAGATATTAGAGGAATCATTTTAATAGCTAATAAGGACTGGTAATTTTTGCCAGTCCTTTTTTTAAAAATGAAAAAGGCCTCTAGTGACTAGCATGGCTAGTCCTATAAGGCCTTAAAGCTATTTATTTTATTTCCAGCTAATAGGAGTAGTAATCTTACCACCAGAGCACTTTAAATCAATTGTTTGAGCCTTTTTATTATCCCAAGAGGCAGCTGCCCCCTTATCAAAGACTACAAGAATTAAATTATCTAAAGCCTTATCTAGAGTAAATAATACTTTACCATTTTCTACCTTAGCATTATAGAATGAGCCTGGAGCACCATCTGTTTGCCATGCCCAAACCTTAATTTCCTGACCATCCTTAAATGGCCAGCTCTTATCAATAGCTACCTCATAGCTTACGCTACGAGCAGTGTCATCTACATAAATATTACAAATTCTATTTCCATCATCCTTAAGCATAACCCTTTGCTTACCTAGGGTTTCAATGACTCCATTAGCTTCCTTACCAAATAGGAATTCAATATCAATTAAGTCCTTGCCCTTTACATCAAGCTCACAGGTACGGTAGCCATCCTTACCAGCACTAAGCTTAATCCAGCGAGGCTTACCTGTAGAATATTCACATAGCTCATAATCCTTAGGTCCCTTATAATGGAATACAACCTTATCAATATTAGGAATAGTAGGATTAGAAATTTGAATAACCACCATTCCATAGCCATCTAGGATAATTTGGTTGTCGCCCATCTTACCACCATACTTAAAGATTTCCTTAGCATTATTAAAGCTATAGCTTATAGCCTTACTATCACTAGAGGTATTAATAGCAACTAAATAGGTCTTACCATTATAGGTTCTTGTAAATGATGAAACTGAGTAATCAAGATTAATAGGCTTAAAATCTCCATATCTAAAGACATTATCATTAGCCTTTAAATTAGTTATAGCCTTATAGAAGCTTAGCATAGAGGTAGGATCACTAGCCTGCTCCTCAGCTGACTTAATCTTTTTATTATGAGCATCCCAATCATTTGAGTTATTATTTTGATAAATTATTGAAGCTAATTCACTTTCATCCTGCCACTTATAGCGCTGACGATAGCCTAGGTCACCATAGTTTTCACTATTTAGGGTACCTGACATACCAAGCTCATCACCATTATAAATCCATGATAGACCAGGCATTAGCATAGTAAGAGCTGCCGCAGTCTTAGCCTTCTTATCATTAAAGCCTAAATCATTAATTGCTCTATTCATATCATGGTTAGATAGGATTAATGAATTTAAGGTATTTTGATTATTAGCCATAAACTTATTTTGATTGCTCTCATAGGCAAATGGAATTGCCTCACCATGAGAGGAATTAATATTATCAATTATATTTTTACGAGTAGAGAAGTCGAAGCAAGAATCAACACCCTGCTTTAGATAATGAGAAATCGCATCACTAGAATAATCTAGAACCTCAAGGGTTACGAAGCAGTCCTTATCGTAGGCCTTTAAATCCTTATTAAGCTTATTAAAGAAATTAAGGTTGGCATTCCAATTTAGCTCTCCTAAATTATCAGAGCCCTCATAAAGCTCCATAGCACCGAAATCTGTGCTGTAGTTATAGACATGCTTAGCACCATCTACTCTAAAGCCATCAACACCCATATCAATATAGCTCTTACAAATTTCTAGCATCTCAGCATATAGCTTAGGTGAGTCCCAGTTTAAATCTGGAAGATTATCAACGAAGCAGGCATAATAGAATTCATCCTTATATCTATATCTATTATCTGTAACTCTTGTTTTAGTCCAGCGGTAATAATCTCTATAGCCTTCCTCCCTGTTACTAGATCTATAGAACCATTCAGCGTTCTTTGAGGTATGATTAATTACTAAATCGAGCATTACATACATACCACGCTTATGAGCCTCGTCAAGTAGCTTTTGATAAGCCTCCATACCACCAAAGTCAATTTTAACAGATCTATAGTCTGTTACATCATAACCATGGTAGGTTGAAGCATTATGAATAGGAGTAAGCCAAAGAACCTCTACATTTAGCTGCTCCTTTAAAAAATCTAGCTTTTTGATAATACCATCAATATCAGCTGTAATAGAACCATCATTCTTAGGGTTACCATTACAAAAGCTACTAACAAATACCTGGTAGCCTACTCTACCATCGTGCTGTATTGTGCCTGTAGCTTGATTTGGCTTATTTGGATCAACTTGGTTTTGATTGTTGTTGCAGCTACATAAGCCAAGTAGCATCATTCCAAAAACTGGAAGTAATTTAAATAATTTCATAAACATCGCCTCTTTAGGTCTAGTATATCAAAAAAATAATTCAAAATATAGAGGGTAAAGTCATTTATAAATTTTTTCGAAAAAATTCGATTTTTTTGATAGCGCTTCCAAGGAGTGCTTAAAAAGGATTTTATAACCATAGAAGATAGTAGAGGCTAAATAAAATTGACGAGGATTGATACCTGTTATAGTCTTACCTACTTTTGAAAAGAACTATTATTTTCTTAAATCCTATTAATAATAATATGGGCACAAAAATAGAAAAATATTTCATTTTACATATAGTATTAATTACTAGATATCAAAGTAAAAGGAAACAATAAATAGAATAT